>JAYPYO010000020.1:0-13040 GCA_038135995.1 Porticoccaceae bacterium | reverse complement strand
GCCTGGGCTGCCACTGCCAGTTTGGTCAGTAGCCAGAAAGACACTGAATTGCCAAATAACATCATATAGTTATAGGCTACCGCCGGTGATTGCTCGGCATGGCCAAGCACATAGGCCAGGGCTTGGCGGCACTGCTCCAGGGCCATCTCCAGGGATTTGATAAGCTCGGCTACCTGCAGTGAATCCGTTTTGCTGGCGCTGACGGTTACCGCCATTTCAGCTAATAGTTCATTGACTCCTTCGCCACCGTCGCGCAGACATTTGCGGCCGATAAAGTCCAGCGCCTGAATGCCATTGGTACCCTCGTAGATGGGCAGAATTCTGGCGTCGCGCATATGCTGGGCGGCGCCGGTCTCTTCAATAAAGCCCATACCTCCGTGCACCTGCACGCCCAATGAGGTGGACTCCATAGATGACTCTGTGCACCAGCCTTTGACCAGCGGTGTCAGCACTTCCACGGCTCTGGCGCTTTTGGCGCGCACCTGCTCGTCGCTGTGGTGATGGCTGCGATCTTCTTGGGCTATGGCATAGAAAGACAGCGCGCGACCGGCTTCGGTCAGTGCGCGCATCTGCATTAGCATACGTTTAACATCTGGGTGATGAATAATCGGTGCCTTGCCCTCAACACCAGCCACCTTGCCCTGCACGCGCTCTGAAGCATAGGCCACGGCCTGCTGATAGGCGCGCTCGCCAATGCCCACGCCCTGATGGCCTACGGACAGACGGGCATTGTTCATCATGCTGAACATGCACATCAGGCCCTGATTTTCCGGACCTACCAAATAGCCCACTGCACCACCCTGGTCACCGAATTGCAGGGTGCAGGTTGGGCTGCTGTGAATACCCAGTTTATGCTCTACGCCTACAGGTTTTACGTCGTTGCGCTCGCCCAGGCTGCCGTCGGCATTAATTAGATATTTGGGTACCAGAAATAGCGAGATGCCCTGATTGCCCGCTGGGGCATCCGGGGTACGTGCCAGCACCAGATGAATAATATTGTCGGCCAGCTCATGATCACCCCAGGTGATATAGATTTTTTGGCCACTGATTAAAAAATGATCGCCCTGGGGCACAGCTTTGGTCTTAACCGCTGACAGATCTGTACCCGCCTGTGGCTCGGTAAGGTTCATGGTGCCAGACCAGACGCCGGAAATTAGGTTGGCCAGGTATGTGTCTTTTTGCTCGTCTGTGCCATACAGGTTTAGGGCGTGAATCACGCCGCGGGTTAGCATGGGTAGCAGGCTAAAGCCCATGTTGGCGGACTGCAGCATCTCTTGCACAGCCACATCAACTACACCGGGGAACCCGGCACCATCATATTTAGGGTTGCCGCTAATACCGCACCAGCCGGCCTCAACCATCTGCTGATAGGCTCCGGCCAGCATGGGGGCGGTAATTACCTGTCCATCTTTTAGGTGAGCTGGCTGGGTATCTGCGTCCCAGTTGTTGGGCGCTACTTCCTGTTCAAAAAATTTGGCGGCTTCGGGAATAATGGCCTCAACCATATCGCTGCCCACCTCTTCATAGCCGGGCATTTGGCTGTGCTCTTCATAATTGACCAGCTCTTGAAAAAGAAATGAAAACTCTTTTTGCGGTGCTTTATAAACAGACATTGGACACTTTCCTCAGTACTGGATGGGCTCTGCGGCGAGCCTTAATTTCTAGTTGAGGTCTCAGAATAGTCTGGTGTGGCTGAGGGTGTAAACCACTAAGCATGACCAATTGGTCTATGGCCCCCGCCAAACCTGGGGCCTCTAATCAGAGCTGATTTAACCGGCCTGAGGGGCGGGATTATAGGCGGGCCTGGTCACTGAATAGGCCCAGTAGAAAAATACAAACTGAAAGGCCAGACGCACATAGAGCAATGTTACTGGGATATCCGGAAAAGCTTGTGGCGTAATGGCCATATAGATATTGGCGGGATACACGGCAATCAATAGTGCAACCAGCCCCCAGCCAGCGATTTTACGCAGCCTCGGGATCAGCAGGGAGATACCTCCAACTACCTCAAAAAAGCCACTGATATAAACCGCCTCTGCATGCAGTGGAAATGAGGGCGGCATGATATTGAGATAGAAATCTGGGTTTACAAAATGGTCGACACCCACATTGATAAAAAACGCAGCCAGGCCAAACAGCACCAGTTTTTTCCACCAGCCTGCTGGCAGCTGCATTGCATTGAGAAGGTTTGTGATAGTCGCCATGGTGCTCTGTCCTGTTGTGGGTTGCTGGTTTTACAGCACTTCGATTGAGCCATGTTCGGCCAGCAGTTTAGCTGCTATCGCGCGCTGCTCTGCTCGCATATCCACATTGGCGCACAGGCCGCTGTTCCAGCTTGTGTAGCCCTCTGGGTCGGCATTGCCCACATTGGTAAAGGTTTCCCAGGCGATGTAGCAACGCTCTAAATCAGTGGGCGCGGGGCTGCCAGCCATACGGTTTAGCAATGAGTCTACGTTGTCTTGCTCGACATCCATGCGCAGAGCGTCGTCTTTATCCAGGCGCAGGAACTGTGGGCTGGCGGTGGAAAACTTTTGCCACTGCAGCGACTTTTCAATATCTGGCACTGCGCCCTTGGCAAAGTTAGTCCAGGCGCTCATGACTGTGTCCTCCATTTGATCTCTGGCCTCGGTTTCTGGATACACATAGGCCGAGATGGGGCCGTAGGTAAAGTTGCCGGTCACAAAGGCGATATCTGTGCCATGGGCGGCGCCAAACAGACTGGGGAAGTCAATCAGCAAGGAGCTTTGTTGATGGTCCCAGTCAAATTGATAGGCATAGAGGTCTTTGTACCCAGCTGACTCCATGGCCGCCAATGGTTGATCTACCCCTTTGATCTTCCATGCATGGGACCTGGTGCGCACCCAGAGATCGTAGAGATCCTGGTCTTTTACGGTAACCCGGGGCGGCAGAAACTTACTGAGAATATAGCTGGTGTCCATAAAGTAGCGGTGCAGTGCCAGCCACAGTGATACCTCGTCTTTTGTGGCACCGGCAATTACCGGAATATTTTTGGCATAGGCTGGATTGGCCAGAGCGCCCAGTATGCCCTCTTGGGGAATCACCAGGCCGTCGACAGTGGTCAGGGGCATGCGATCAAAGTCGAGATCATCAGTCTGATACAGACTCATAAATTCTATGGCGTCGGTCTGTTTTAACAGGCTGCGAAGTTGTTCTGGGCTGTAGCTAGCCTGGGGCTGATCGAGCAGTTTATTGGTGATTTGCCAGCTGCCTCGGGCGATTAAACCATTGCTGCCGTTTTTGTTGTAGGCATCTTGCGCTGAGACTTCCTGGGTGTAGCCAGACTGAGAGATAGCCTTGTGAAACAGGCCCTCAGCTTGAGGTGAGGCCAATAGAGCCAGCACATTATGGCCACCGGCGGACTCACCAAAGATGGTGACATTGCTTGGGTCACCGCCAAAGCGAGCAATATTTTGCTGTACCCATTTTAGGGATTCGATAATGTCCAACAGTCCAAAGTTGCTGGTTTTATCCAGCCCCTTTTGGAGATCCTGAATGGCTGGGTGGGTAAACCACCCGAGGGCGCCGAGGCGATAATTGACTGCCACTACAACTACGTCTTTGCGTTCTACCAGTTTGTCGTATTCGTAATAGTCTTTAAGACCGGAGGTGTTGCCGCCGCCATGAATCCACAGCATTACCGGGTAGTTTTGGCTGGCAAAGTCGGCTGGGGCCTTGATATCCAGATACAGGCAGTCTTCACTGCCGACCATGCCTTCGCCGCTAACGCCGGCGTAACGGCTGGCCATTTGCACACAGGAGGTGTCGTCGCGCTCCACTATTCGCTGCTCTGGGGCCTGTAATTCACGGGGGGCTCTCCAGCGCAGGTCGCCTACCGGGGGCTGGGCATAGGGGATATCAAACCAGGACACCACGCTGGAGCCTGAGGCGAACGACTGCCCCTGGGTAATTCCTGTAGAGGTGCTGACGCTGTGTTGTGCAAGCTGCTGTGCGACAGGCTCTGAGGTACCAAATAGACTACAGGAGGACATAAGGCTGGTGCAGAGCAGAATGCTGAGGAGGCTGGTTATCTGTTTCATAGTAAGCTCTTTTCGGCTATTTTCAGGCTGTTTGCTGATGTTTGTACAGCTGTTTTTATATAGTTTTGCTTACGATGATGGCCAGCTAAAAGATCACAGTATTATCAGGTCTACAAATCAATAGACTGAGTCGGGACTGCAGACTCTCGCTGCTGCCCCGACCCAGCCGATCAACCAGGAAAAAACCCCAAACTAGTGATTACTCTCCCTTTACTGCTTACTGCTTTTTACTGCTTTTTACTACTTCACTCCCTACCTGCTGTTGCTAACTCTGTATTGTCCGCTGGCAGCTATTTACAGCATGCCACCGGATTGTAATTTGCACAGCTGTCTGTGCCCATGGCGCCCTCGGCGCTCACTACCAGACCCTCAGAGCCTCCGTTGTAGCCATTGCAGCTCAGCTTGCCAGAGCCATAGACCTCACCGGTGACGCTGTCGCGTATCTTGGAGTTGCTGGCACTGAGGGTACTGGCCAGTAGCCAGGCGCTGCCTGAGAGGTTGGCTGCCGCTGCGTTGTAGCTAGAGTTGGCGTACTCTTCAGAACTGCAGACTTTGGCGCCGGAGAATGTCGCATCGCAGGCTGCCTGCAATCGGCGCAGGCCCTGGTCACCGGCCTCGGAGCCGGCGGAAAAGCCCTGAAAAACTACCTTGGTTGATCCGGCTTCAATGGCGTCAAGTCGGGCGTCGTTATCATTGACCGCGGTCTCAATCACCGTGAAGTTTTGATTTACAGCTGAGGCGCTGGTGGTATTGCCCGCAGAAAAACTATTGGGAATTGTCAGGTCTCCTGCTTCGATAACTGTGCTCAGGGTTAACAGTGCTGTGGTGATTACTATTTTTAACATGGCATTGCTCCTTGCGTAACATTGGTTATTTCCATTCCTTTGCTCCCCATAGATCAGTATTCCAAATACTCACCCCCTCCTCTGACTCTGCCCCCCAGACAGTATTGGCCCATGAATCTGTATCAAATTTATCTTCAGCGCTGCGGCTGGCGTCTAGTGGATAGGTATCTTCACTGTCGGTCACTCCGTCGCCATCATCGTCTGTATCTGTGTTGTTGCCTATGCCGTCGCCGTCTGTATCCAGGCTCTCTGAACTATCCAGCGGGAAGGCATCTGTGCTGTCGGCGACACCATCGCCATCATCATCGCTGTCGGCATTATTGCCTATGCCATCGCTGTCGGTGTCCACTGTCTCTGAGGCGTCCAGGGGAAAGTCATCTGCGCTGTCCTCTGTGCCATCGCCATCATCGTCGGTATCTGCATTATTGCCTGTGCCATCGGCATCTGTATCCAGAGTTTCACTGGCGTCCAGGGGGAAGGCGTCGGTGCTGTCGGCGACGCCGTCATTGTCGTCGTCGCTGTCGCTATTATTACCAGTACCATCGCCATCTGTGTCTAACCATTCGGTGCTGTTTAAGGGATAGCTATCCTCGCCATCTGCCACTCCATCACCGTCGTCGTCACTGTCCTGATTATTGCCAATGCCGTCGCCATCGGTGTCCAGAGTCTCGCTGGCATCCAGGGGGAAGGCATCGGCGCTATCGACCAGACCATCGGCATCGTCATCGGTATCTGCGTTGTTGCCTATGCCATCGCCGTCTGTATCTATGGTTTCACTGGCATCCAATGGGAATGCGTCTAGGGTATCGGCAACGCCATCACCATCGTCGTCGCTGTCGTCCATATTGCCTATGCCATCACCGTCGGTGTCTGTGCAAAGTGTTGGGTCTAGGGGAAAGGCGTCTTCGAGATCGAGAGAGCCATCGTTATCATCGTCCAGATCACGATTATTACCCACTCCGTCGGAGTCAGTGTCTAGAGTTTCGCTGCTATCCAGGGGGAAGGCATCGGCACTGTCCTGGGTGCCATCGCCATCATCGTCGGTATCTGTATTATTGCCGGTGCCATCGCCATCGGTGTCCAGAGACTCAGTGCTATCTCGCGGGAAGTGGTCGGCGATATCTGTTACGCCGTCACCATCATCATCCTGATCTCTGTTGTCGCCTACGCCATCGCCATCCAGATCCGAGGTCTCTGTGGGGTCAAGGGGAAATGCATCGGCGGCGTCCAGAACCAGATCATTGTCAGCATCTGTATCTGCATTATTGCCAATACCATCGCCGTCTGTGTCCACTGTCTCGGCGCTCTTTAACGGGAAGGCATCGCTGCTATCTATGGCGCCATCACCATCATCATCGCTATCGGCATTATTGCCTATGCCATCGTTATCAGTATCTAATGTTTCGCTGGCATCCAGAGGGAAGGCATCGCTGCTGTCGGCAATACCATCGCCATCATCATCGCTATCGGCATTATTGCCTGTGCCATCGTTATCTGTGTCCAGAGATTCGTTAGCGTCTGTGGGAAACAGATCAAGGCTGTCTTCAATACCATCACCATCGTCGTCTGCATCCAGATTGTTACCCAGCTGGTCGCCGTCGGTATCAAGGGTTTCACTGGCATCAAGGGGGAAGGCATCGGCGCTGTCTGGAACACCGTCGCCATCGTCATCGGTATCTGCGTTATTGCCTATGCCATCGTTATCGCTATCCTCGGACTCTGAAGCATCCAAAGGGAAGCTATCATTGCCGTCGGTAACCCCATCGCCGTCATCGTCTGTGTCTGCATTGTTGCCAATGCCGTCGCCATCTGTGTCTACCGACTCTGTACTATTTAATGGGAAGGCATCGCTGCTGTCGGCAATACCATCGCCATCGTCGTCGGTATCTGCATTATTACCTATGCCATCGCCATCGCTGTCGCCGGACTCTGAACTATCCAGAGGAAAGCTATCATTGCTGTCGGCAACACCGTCACCATCGTCATCTGTATCTGTGTTATTACCAATACCGTCGCTATCTGTATCCAGGGTTTCACCGGCATCCAGGGGGAAGGCATCGGTGCTATCTGTGGCACCGTCGCCATCATCATCGGTATCTGCGTTATTGCCTATACCATCGTTATCTGTGTCGCTAACTTCAGTAGTATCCAGCGGGAAGGCGTCGACACTATCTGCAGTGCCATCAGCATCATCATCCAGGTCTGCATTGTTGCCAATACCGTCGCCATCTGTGTCTACCGACTCTGTACTATTTAATGGGAAGGCGTCGGTACTGTCTGCAATGCCATCGCCGTCATCGTCGGTATCTGCGTTATTACCTATGCCATCATAATCAGTATCAATGGTCTCGGTCGCATCCAGGGGAAACTGGTCGGTGACATCTGCAACCCCATCATTATCGTCGTCGGGATCACTGTTGTTGCCAAGACCATCTGCATCAGTATCTATAAATTCACTGGCATCCAGGGGAAACCTGTCGTCTGCATCTGCGATCTGGTCGCCATCATCATCTGTATCTGCATTGTTGCCTAAGCCATCTTGATCTGTATCCAGAGCCTCGTTGGCATCCAGCGGGAACATATCTGCAGTGTCAGCTACATCGTCACCATCGTCATCGGTATCTGCATTATTGCCTATGCCGTCGTTATCTGTATCAATGGTTTCATCGCCGTTGAGTGGAAAGCGGTCAGCCTGGTCATCAACGCCGTCGCCATCATCATCTGTATCGGTATTATTGCCCAGGCCATCGCCATCTGTATCCAGTGACTCGGCGGGATTGAAAGGAAAGGCATCCTGAGAATCTGGCACACCATCGCCATCATCATCGGTATCGGCGTTATTACCTATGCCATCTGTATCTGTATCCAGGCTTTCGCTAAATACCGTGGGAAAGGCATCAAAGGTATCCAGTACACCATCATTGTCGGAGTCGTCATCGAGAATATCGACTAGGCCATCGCCATCAGTATCGGGAAAACCCTCAGCTTGAATATGACCAAACAGGACTTCGATAGCACTCTGCTGCACAAAGCTCTGTGGGCTGATCTGCCCCTTGATCAGAGCTTTGATCAGGCGGCGCAGTTCGGCCTCAGCGGCCCGCCTGAGAGCGATAGAAAAATCACTCGCTGGATTAATCGCCGGGCTGGCAAATATCTCACTGACGGCGGCTACGGCCTGAGCTATCAGTTCAAAGATCTGCGCATCTAGCTGGTTGCTGAAATCCTGTTCCTGGAGCAACTTATTGTGGCTCTGGTAAAGCATATTTTTGATCGCAGCTGCCTGACTCAGAGATGCCCTGCCTGTAGCAAGATTGGCGATTAGTTGCTGGGTAAATACCTCGGAGAACAGCAGTGGATCTATGGGATCCTCAGACTCAAACAGGACATCCAGAGACAGTATTAGCAGCGAGAGCTGTCCGTTGAGTCGCTGGGTATCCTGAGCCCCTGCATCGCCCAACAGAGATCCCTCCCAGGGGTCTGCAGTGTAAATCTGCGTGGTGTTCTGGCTAAGGCCCATCATCTGTACAAATGCACCGCGCTCAGGAGCAAAGGTTATTTGTGACAGTACCGTGGTCAGCGGCGTGACCATGGTTGCCGCACCACCCTCCTGTGGCAGCTCGGAAACCAGACCCAAATGGGCAATGGATACACCGGTATTTTTATTGGCACCACCCAGGGAAATAATCTGCTTGGCGTTAATATCTGCAGGGGATTGCTGTGTAAAGATAAAGTGCCCGGAGTCACTGGTAATAGCCTGGGGCTCATTGGCATCTAATTTGGCGTTTGTATTGATATCCAGAAATACTCTGGCACCTACCAATGGATCGCCCCCTACGCGTCCCTCCAGGCGGTCCAGTACCTCGATAGACAAAAGCTCTGAATCCGCAGCGCGACCATCTGAGACATTGATTGATACCTGGTAAATATTATCTATATTCGTATCAGTGGGGTTTTCATAATCCGGAGCAGTTATAAATTTTAATTCGCCTCTGGCATTGATGCTAAACAGCCCAGAATCAACACCACCCTCAATGGACCAGATCAGCTGATCACCATCTATATCTGTTGCTGCCAAAGACTGAACTGATTGCACCTGCTCCGGCATCTGTACTGTATTGGCAGAGTTAATAACTGGCGCATGGTTATTATCAACAACTGTAGTTGGACTCTCGGACGAGGAGCCACAAGCGGTCAATAGAGAAGTTAAAGCGACAACAATGATATGATCAAAAGAGTCCCGAGGCGCTGTTGCTGCCCGACTGTCTGGCCCTTTTCTTGGGCCTTGGCTTAAATCCTTTAAGCTATCCATGTATGAATAATAGTAATCATTATTCAGTTAAGCAAGAAAATATTTGCAATTAGTTTTTCAGCTCAAAAGCTGTGTAAAACGATTATTCTTTGTCGGTAGAAAACTGCAGCTTGGCCAAGCGGCTGTATAGCTCGCTCGAGGATAGTAATTGCTGATGGCTGCCTGCGGCCACAGGCTGTCCCTGATCCATTACTACAATTAGATCTGCATGCAGGATAGTGGCCAGCCGATGGGCAATAATTACCGTGGTGCGCCCTTTCATTAGCTTGTCCAGAGCCAGCTGTACCATGTGTTCACTCTCTGCATCCAGCGCGCTGGTGGCCTCATCGAGCAACAGAACACGGGGATCTTTAAGCAGCGCCCGGGCAATGGCAATACGCTGCCGCTGACCGCCTGAGAGGCGCACGCCCTGCTCACCCAGATCGCTCTGATAACCATTGGGCAGATGGCCAATAAACTCATCGGCATGGGCGGCCTTGGCTGCGGCAATAACCTGCTGATCACTGGCCTCTGGTTTGCCATAGCGAATGTTATACATCACATCACCAGTAAACAGGGTTGGCTGCTGTTGTACCACGGCAATCTGCTGACGCAGATCTGTGGGATGCAGATCGCGGATATTACAACCGCCAAAAAATACCCCGCCCTGTTGCGGATCATAAAAGCGCTGAATCATATCAAACAGAGTAGACTTGCCTGCGCCAGAGGGCCCGACCAGCGCCACAATCTTGCCCTGGTCAATAGACAGTGAGAAGTTATTGAGTGCAGGCTGCTCGGGCCGCGATGGGTAGCAAAATCTGAGGTTTTTAAATTCCAACATAGGCGCCAGATCGCCCGCTGCAGCTGTTACATTATCAGCCAGCAAAATATCATTTTTGGCATGCAGCAATTCCATTAATCGCTCGGTGGCTCCAGCGGCCCTTTGCAACTCCCCATAGACTTCCGACAGGGAGGCAACAGCTGTGGCCATTAAAATAGCATAGAAAATAAATGCCCCTAACTCACCTCCGGTCATGGTGCCATTAATCACATCGGAGCCGCCCACCCAGAGCATGACTGACAGTGCACTAAACACCAGCATAATCACCACAGCCATTAATATTGCCCGCTGGCTAATCCTGCGCTTGGCTACGGCAAAGGCTCGCTCTACCTCGCGAGAGAATGCGCTCTTTTCCTGAGTTTCTTGGGTAAAACTCTGCACAGTTTTAATATGCTGAATCACCTCGCCGGCGTAGGAACCCACATCGGCAATACTATCCTGGCTCTCACGGGATAGACTGCGCACTTTGCGACCAAAGACCAGAATAGGCATCAGCACCAGCGGCACCGCCAGCAATATAATCAATGACAGCTTAAGGTTGGTAATTAACAGCATAATCAGCGCCCCACTAAAGCTGATGGCGCTGCGCAATGCTATGGATACTGAAGAGCCAATAATGGACTGCAGCAAGGTGGTATCTGAGGTCAGCCGCGACATAATATCGCCGCTGCGATTGGTCTCAAAAAATGCCGGATGCAGATTGACCACATGATTAAATACGGCGCTGCGGATATCTGCACTGACCCGCTCGCCCAGCCAGGAGATCAGGTAAAAGCGAACATAGGTGCCCGCTGCCATCAGCCCCGATACCAGCAAGATAAACAGGATGGCGGTATTGAGATGTTGCTGAGACTGCTGGGAAAAACCCTGGTCAATAACCAATCTGACACCCTGGCCAATGGACAGAGTGATTACAGCAGTAAATACCAGAGCAAAAAGAAAAATCCCTATGCGCCCGCCATAGGGTCTTAAAAACTGGGCCAGTGATAGCAGCACCGGGGGTTTGCCCAGTGCCGCGTCTATATGATCTGTGTTCTCAGCCAAGGTTAACCCTCGAGAGCCCCCAACAGCCTCTGCGAGCTCCTGGGTGCCTTCTGTCATGGAAATGGTGGTCGGGATTATGCCCGCTGCAGGGCCAGATGCAAGGATCTGGCGCCTATTTATACAGAGGCCCCAGGTAAATGGTTTACAGCTGCGGTTTAAATAGTGTCGATTACACAGAGGGTTGCGGGGTACGGGCAAACAGAGCGTTTACCAGAGGCACAAAGTGATCTAGAGGCAGAGTATCGTAGTCGGGGTCAAAAGAGGCCTGGTCCCAGTTGGCACAGAAATCGACACAGTCCTGGTAATAGGGATGGCTCTTGTACTGATCTCGGGCATTTTTATCCTGATCGTAATGATCCATCCAGTAGTAGCCCTGAAATAGCCCATGGTGGAGTATGATCCAATGATTTTTATCACTGATATAGGGCTTTAGCATAGCTGCCGCCACCTGGCTGTGATTAGCTGGCGCTATCACATCGCCAATATCATGCAACAGAGCGCAGACCACAGTCTCGTCGTCGGCGCCATCGCGCTGGGCTCTGGTGGCTGTTTGCAGGCAGTGATCCAAGCGGCTGATTTGGTAGGGCGAGTCGCCATCCATGGTTTTAAGCCAGCCAATAACTCGAGCCGCCTGCTCCTGTATTTCTCGCCGCTCGTGCTCAAACACCAGATCGTAGTCCTCTCTGGAGGCATGTTCCATGGCGATAAAATCAACCTTATCTGACATTTTGTGCGTCTCGATCTATAGCCTGTAGCTGGCGTAATTTATTGGCTACATTATCCAACTCAAAATAGGCATCTTGCAAATGGCGAGCCCCCACAGGCTGAAATGACTCCCGGGCATGTAACACCCGATGAGCGGCTACCAACAGCAACTGCCCTCCCTCGAGCCTGAAGGTAGCTCTGGCATCCGAGTCCCTGTGCATGATTCTCACGCACAGCTCTCGGTAGGCGCGATAGAATTGCGCTATGCCCTGCTGCATGGGGTTCATCATCTGCATGAGCTGATTGGAAAATCGCAAACTCTGGATATTACCATCAGTATCACAGCGCACCATGGGCTCCACGGCATAGGTTTCATTGTTATCATCAAACTCCCGAAATGGGACAGGGAATTCGCAGAGAATCTCAAAGTACTCAGGATGATCCAGGCGCAGCTGCTCCAAAATGGCCCAGCCATCAACCACAATTGACTCGCCTCCGGGAGTCTCATTTTGCAGCATATGCAGTGCCTGCACCGAGGGCGGAAAACTGTAGCTGGCAAAGTCATTGTGAGGCGGCAGACCCAGTGAGGTATGGGCTATATTGTAGACATGGCCGGTGACAGACACATTGTGAATACGGTCAAACAATACTTCTCGAATAGGCCCCAACACTGGGGCCAGCAGCTCGAGACTTTCGCTCTGGGTCGGTGTATCCCTGAGCACAATGACGCCATGCTGCATAAACTGAGTAAGCGCCGCCACCGTGGTCTGGTTGTCAGTTAAAAATAACGACCAGTCGAAGCTTTGCGGGATAAAACTTTCTGGCCAGGGCTGCGAGTGTTTTGGCTCGGGGATCAGCAGCTGGTCAATAATGCTCAGGGGGAGCTGAGTTCTGTGATTATCTGGCCACAGAATACTCAGCTGCTGGCTATCCAAACTAACCTCTGTGGGTGCTATATCCGCGTCCACAGTACTGAGAATAAAACGTTTTTCCTGAGTCTCAATCACTCGGCAGTCATCACAGGGACAGTTGTCCCGCAGCCACAGATTGGGCAGCATAATATCTGCGCCACCGGCCCGGCTTATAATTACCGAATCTGCGGTGGTGCATATAGTTTTAGTACCTGACACAGCCTCCATTGAAAGGCCTCCTGCACAGAGTTACACAATCAGTTTTCGGCGAAATTAACATAAAAATTTCGTCACAAAAATAACCCTGTGGCAGGCTGGTATTTTTATACAAAAAAATGTCGTTTTTAG
>JAYPYO010000019.1:0-34396 GCA_038135995.1 Porticoccaceae bacterium | reverse complement strand
ATAATTATCGCCGACCCGGGCCGACCACCGTTTTGGGATCTGGTCGATAGGTCTGTCGTGGCCTTCGATGCTGAGGTGGTCACCAGGCGTATCTATGACCCCTGGAAAACGGAAAAATATATTTTAGTCATATAAACCTATTTAGTGGTTTCGATTGCATTGAAAAAGTCATGGTATACAAATAAAAATGCCGAGCTAAGCTCGGCATTTTTATTTTTCAAGTGAACTACGGAAGTAGCACTCTTGCCTACCAAATTAAGGGGTAGCTGTTGCTTTTACTTCCTTAATAATCAAGCCTTGGTCTCTTTCAACAATGTACATAAGCAGACCATTGTAGACCTCACCATCAGGACGAGCAGCGAACGTTACCTCATAGGCAGTCTCTGTTTCACCAGTTACAACGACCGGGTCTGTAAAGAAGCTAGGGTCAACATTTGGGTGTGCATCCTTTTCAAACTTAAACTTCACGGTCGTATCCGCAACTCCCGCAGGGAGTGAGGCTTTAAAGGACACCTTGCCACCATTTGGAAATCTAAATGGTGAAATTGCTGTATTGAGATTAGCCCAACCAGCCCAAGCCTCAGCCCCCGTTGGGAAGGTGAAAGCCCCGGTATCAGCGTTGTATTTTTGACCGCCAAACTCACCCCAAGTAGCGTAGGGAGTAGTAGCGGCAGTTACCGTTACATCTTTGATAATTACACCCTGATCACGCTCAACGATGTACATCAGCAAGCCCTTATAGACTTCACCATCAGGTCTAGGAGCAAACGTGACTTCATAGGTGGCTTCTGTTTCGCTATTTACAACAACTAAGTCCGTAAAGAAGCTCGGATCGACATTTGGGTGTGCATCCTTTTCAAATTTGAACTTCACGGTTGTGTTCGCTCCACCTGACGGAAGCGCAGCTTTGAAGGACACCTTACCACCGTGAGGGAAACTAAATGGCACAATCGCTGTATTGGTGTTAGCCCAACCAGCCCAGGCCTCAGCCCCTGTTGGGAAAGTGAAGGCTCCTGTCTCGGCATCGTAGTCTTGACCACCAAACTCTCCCCATGAGGCTGTTGTTGGAGAAGTTGCAGTTACTTTCACATTTTTGATAATTACCGGCGAATCACGCTCAACAATATACATAAGAAGACCTTTGTAACTTTCGCCATCAGGTCGAGCGGTAAATGATACCTCATACTCAGCTTCAGTCTCACCAGATACCACAACTGTATCTGTGAAAAAGCTCGGATCAACATTTGGGTGTGCATCCTTTTCGAACTTAAACTTCACAGTGGTATCCAGTCCGCCAGCAGGCAGCGCTGCGGTAAAAGTTACCTTACCGCCCATCGGGAAACTAAACGGCGCAATTGCGGTATTAAGATTAGCCCAACCAGCCCAGGCCTCAGCGCCTGCTGGAAAAGTAAAGGCTCCGGTATCGGGGTTATAAGTCTGACCGCCAAACTCACCCCATTCGGCGAACTCGCTGGGCGGTTCAGGAGCAACATTGACACCATCTGGCATAGCGATGCCACCGTGTTTAATGTCGTCCCAGTACCATGTCGCCGCAGGTTTACCTGAAGTAATACCTCCCCAGATCATGAAGAATGCTCCATACTCAACCGCGGGGTCTATTCCACCTTCAACTGGATCACTGAAATCAAAATAGATAGTTTCCCACTGATTAGCCACTGAAGTATACGCTTGGGCTACAACATTCTTAGCATTATTGGTAGCGTCTTCTAGCTTGAGCTGCACCTTAGTACCAGCGGTTTCTGACTTAACACGGATCGCAACCACAGGGTCTGCTTCACTTAGAAAGAAGCTAAAGTCGGGAGCAGTTGTTTCTCCAACAACGAGGTAAGCACCAGCCCAAGGTTTGCCTCCGGCCTCAATTGACGATTTAGCTACAGTGTTAGTTGCATCATCAGGGTCTGCTACCAGCGCCGAGAGAGCACCAGGCACTACGTCGTCATTGGCTGTACCAATATCCTTCCAATTATAGTTCAGAGTTGAATCTTCAAAATCCAACTCACTTTCAACGATAGGGTAAACAACACAAGACCCATCGGCACAGTATTGAACGCTGGACCACTCGCCTGCCTTTCCTTCGTCATTGGAAGCCATAGTCGAGGCAGATACCGCTTCACCAGCAACACCACTTATATCGGTGAAAGAAATATTAAAGCTGACCATGCCATCTTCATCATCGGCGCTCATGGCGCGTGCACCTGACCAGCTGTTGTGTTGGCCTTCCACCTCAACTTCAACACCGTTGATCGTTACTGTGGGCTTGCTAAGAGATTCGCTCGCTGTGAAAGAGACCTTCACAGTGTCGCCCAGCTCAGCGTACTGTAAACCTGTCTCAACAGCAGCCAGCGTAACCTTGGTCAACGTAGGTGCAACACCATCTGGACCTGGCTCGGCTGAAATATCAGTTGTGTTACTACCGCCACCACCACAGGCCGACAGCACTAAAGAAAATGACAGTGCAAGGATTGCACCTAGATGATTGGTTTGCATAAAGCCCTTTAACCAGGCTGACATACCAACGGTTGTTTGCTGAAGCATAACTCCCCCTAAAATGAGTTTTTATAATTCGACTTAATTATAGAAATCAAAATAATTTCAACTAACGATTCTCTGCGCCTTCTGCGCTGATCACCATACCAATACGTTGAATAGGGATATATATGCGGTGAACCGGCTAACACTGCGGTCAACGGGCAAAAAGCCCAAATAAACCGGCTTAATTAACCTTGCTGCCACCCAGACAATTAGGCGAATCCGGCGCACCGTCTGTGGTTTCGGACCATTCTGTAGTCGTATAGGTATGCAGGGCTAGTGCATGGACCGGGCCAGCAAGTTGGTCTGCCAGCAGCTGATAGATCAGCTGATGACGTTGCACCAGGCGCAAGCCCTCAAATTGATCAGCGACCAGCACCAGCTTAAAGTGGCTCTCTGAGCCCGGTGGCACAGAGTGCATATGGCTTTCATTGGTGAGCTGCAATAGCGCGGGCGCAAACCGCCCTGATACAGAGTCGTGGATACTCTGCTCTACAGGGCCCATTACATCCCACTCACAAGATTAATCATTACCCCGGCGGCCACTGCGGAACCGATAACACCTGCCACATTGGGGCCCATGGCATGCATCAGCAGGAAGTTGTGCGGATTGGCCTCCAGGCCCACTTTATTCGCAACCCGGGCAGCCATAGGCACAGCGGAGACACCTGCAGCCCCAATAAGCGGGTTCACCTTATGGGTTACCATTGTATTCATCAGCTTGGCCATCAACACGCCTGAGGCAGTGCCTATGCAGAACGCCACCGCACCCAGGGCCAAAATACCCATGGTTTCAGGGTTGAGGAACTTCTCAGCACTCATTTTAGAACCAACACCCAAACCGAGGAAAATAGTGACAATATTAATCAGCGCATTTTGCGTAGTATCACTTAAACGATTGACCACACCGCATTCACGCATCAGATTACCGAAACAAAACATACCCAACAGAGGTGCAGCATCAGGCAGCAACATGGCCACCAACACCAGCAGAGTTAGCGGAAACACAATGCGCTCGGCTTTGGTTATAGGACGCAGCTGCTCCATCTTGATCTCGCGCTCGGCAGGCGTTGTCAGGGCACGCATAATCGGCGGCTGAATAATAGGCACCAGAGCCATGTAGGAATAGGCAGCTACAGCGATCGCCCCCAGCAGATCCGGAGCCAGCTTACTGGTAACAAAGATTGCAGTGGGCCCATCGGCTCCACCAATAATACCAATTGACGCCGCATCGCGAATACTAAAGTCGAGAATGCCAAAATGACTTAGAGCCACAGCACCCAAAACAGTGGTAAAAATACCTACCTGAGCCGCTGCGCCCAGCATTAGGGTTTTGGGGTTGGCCAGAAGTGGACCGAAGTCGGTCATGGCGCCCACACCCATAAAGATCACCAGAGGAAACAGGCCAGTTTCTATACCTGCATGGTAAATATAGTAGAGCAGCCCTCCGGGGCTTTCCATATTGCCCATGGCGTCATAGATGGGAGCGGCATCAAATCCAGCACCAGGAATATTGGCCAAAATGGTACCAAACCCAATGGGCACCAATAACAGCGGCTCAAAGCCTTTGTTAATAGCCAGAAAAAGAAGCGTTAGACCTACGGCCATCATCACTAACTGACCCAGCTCTAACTGCGCAATACCTGAGCTGGCCCAGAGGCTAATTAAATTTTCCATAGTTTGGGGCTCCTTAGGCCAGAGTCACCAGTACATCGCCCACGGCACAACTATCGCCACCCTGCACTCTAACCTCAACAATACTGCCTGCAGCTGGCGCACTTACCGAGGTCTCCATCTTCATGGCCTCTAGAATAATAATAGTTTCGCCTTCGGCGACCGCTTGACCGGGCTTAACTAGAACCTTAACCACGGTACCAGCCAGTGGTGCATTGACCGGTGAACCACCGGTTGCCGCAACTGGAGCTGCTGATCCGGCAGCCGGAGCCGCTGACCCAGCACCAGCAATGGCACTGACATCACCACCGTTGGCCACAGTCACTGTGTAGGACTTGCCCTCCACCTCAACAGTATAGATTTCTTCTCCGGCATCATTTGTCTGCACAGGCGCTCCGGCAGTGGGCACGGGCTCGAAGGCCGCTGGGTTACCTTTGTTCTGCAGGAACTTAAGACCGACCTGAGGGAATAGTGCATAGGTCAAAACATCGTCAATCTGCCCCTCCCCAGCGCAGAGCTGAAACCCATGCTCTGCCGAGAGACCTTCCAGCTCTGCAGTCAGGGCTTCCAGTTCAGGGTCGAGATTGTCAGCCGGACGACAGGTGATTGCCTGCTCGCCTTCATCCAATACCCGTGCCTGTAGCTCAGCATTGACCGGTGCAGGTGCTGCACCGTATTCACCGCGCAGCACACCGGCGGTCTCTTTGGAAATTGACTTGTAGCGCTCGCCGGTCAATACATTGAGGACCGCCTGAGTGCCAACAATCTGTGATGTGGGAGTAACCAGTGGAATAAAGCCCAGGTCCTCACGCACGCGAGGAATCTCTGCCAATACATCGTCCAATCGATCGCCAGCACCCTGCTCGCGCAGCTGTGATTCCATATTGGTCAACATGCCCCCTGGTACCTGGGCAACCAAAATTCTTGAGTCAACGCCTCGCAGAGAACCTTCAAAGGCACTGTATTTTTTGCGCACCTCTCTAAAGTAGGCGGCAATTTCTTCCAGTTTATCTATCTTCAGACCTGTATCGCGCTCTGAGCCCTCAAAAATGGAAACCACTGACTCAGTCGCTGAATGGCCGTAGGTCATAGACATTGAGGAAATAGCGGTGTCCACATTGTCAATGCCAGCTTCGACACACTTGGTAATAGTCGTGGTCGACAGCCCGGTGGTGGCATGGGCGTGGAGTTGCAGTGGAATAGAGACAGCTTTTTTAAGCTTGGTCACCAGCTCATAACCTACATAGGGAGTGAGCAGGCCCGCCATATCTTTAATACAGATAGAGTCTGCGCCGGCATCCTCTATCTGCCGCGCCTGATCTACCCAAAGATCAATGGTATGCACCGGGCTCACGGTGTAAGAGATAGTGCCCTGAGCATGCTTGCCCACCTGCTTGACCGCACGCAGAGCAGTTTCAAGGTTGCGCATATCATTCATAGCGTCAAATACGCGGAATACATCAATACCATTGATGGCTGCGCGCTCAACAAACTTCTCTACCACATCGTCGGCATAGTGACGGTAACCGAGAATATTCTGCCCGCGAAACAGCATCTGCTGTGGAGTATTGGGCATTGCCTTTTTAATTTCCCGGATACGATCCCAGGGGTCTTCTCCAAGATAGCGAATGCAGGAGTCAAAGGTTGCACCACCCCAGGATTCCATTGACCAATAACCAATCTGATCCAGCTTCTCAGCAATTGGCAACATATCGTCAATGCGCATTCTGGTGGCAAATAAAGATTGATGGGCGTCGCGAAGAACAACTTCGGTTATTCCGAGCGCAGGCGTGTTAGAGGGCATAGTGATGTCCGTTTTGGTTAATATTAGTGCGGGTTAAACTATCGTCTTTGTCAATCAGGGTTCTACTTGCGGCCTCGATGTTGGTCAATAGCAGCCTGAATAACTTTAGCAATGCGAGGCTCAACCCCACCAGCTTGTGATGGCGCCGAGCCGTCGGTCGCCACTTCAATATCTTCAACCACCAGGCGGTTAACCAAACCTGACATAGCCGCTGTGATACCCACCAGCAGGGTCAAAAAAGTAAATACCGTACCCATGCCGTAGAGCAGTAAATCAAGGCCTTGGGTAATCAGAGTAGGTTCCATTATTAATCCACAGTAGTTGAATGCTAGCCCTGCAACCAGAGCAAGGGGCAAAACTATAGCAATAAGTTGATTTTTTGCAAGTTTGGCTTTGCTTTCAGTGGTGGGAAACCTACAATCCGCAGCAGAATCCCCTTAGGCCACTGGAAACGCACCAAAAATGAGCATAAAAGACACGCTGAATACCAGAATAACTGTAGCTATGCAGGCTGCTGGAATTCCTGACGACTGCTCACCTATGCTCGCCCTTAGCGGCAAACCTCAGTTTGGCGACTTTCAGGCCAACGGTGCCATGGGCGCAGCCAAGCGTATGAAAACCAATCCTCGAGAGCTGGCGCAACTGATTATCGACAATCTGGATCTCGACGGCATTGCAGAAAAACTCGAAATCGCCGGGCCGGGGTTTATTAACATCACTTTAGCCAATAAATTTCTGGCTGCGAGCCTGAGCGAAGACCCAGTCACTAGAACGACCAAACCGCAGAATATAGTAGTTGACTACTCGTCACCCAATCTTGCCAAAGAGATGCATGTGGGCCATCTGCGCTCGACCATTATTGGTGATGCACTGGCACGACTGCTGGAATTCCAGGGCCATATTGTCCATCGTCAAAACCATATGGGTGACTGGGGCACTCAGTTTGGCATGCTGATTGCCGAGCTGGAGTTGCACCTGGGTGAAGGCGAACAGGCCGATTTGGCTCTCAATGATTTGGAACTGTTTTACCAACAGTCCAAAAAACACTTTGATGCGGATCCGGAGTTTGCCGATAAGGCGCGTGCCTATGTAGTTAAGCTGCAATCCGGTGATGCCCACTGTCGCAAACTGTGGCAAAAATTTATCGATGTCTCTGTGGCCCACAATATAGATATCTACAAACAGCTCAATGTTGGCCTGCGCGAAGAGCACATAGCCGCAGAAAGCTCCTATAACGATGATCTCGACAATGTGATCAATGAGCTGGTAGCTCAGGGTCTGGCGCAAGAGTCCGAGGGCGCCAAGGTGGTTTTCCTCGATGAGCTGGCCGATAAAAATGGCGACCCCTCGCCGATGATCGTACAAAAATCTGGCGGCGGCTTCCTCTATGCCACTAGCGATCTGGCCTGTCTAAGGCATAGAGTGGGTCAGCTGCAGGCCGACCGCATTCTGTACTTTATAGATGCCCGCCAGTCCCTACATATGAAACAGGTGTTTATAACGGGCCGCAAAGCCAACTTTGTGCCCGAGCATGTCAGTCTTGAGCATCATGCTTTTGGCACCATGATGGGAGCCGATGGCAAGCCCTTTAAGACACGCAGCGGCGGCACCATCAAACTGGCTGATCTATTGGTCGAGGCGATAGAGCGTGCACAGGTATTGGTCAGTGAGAAGAACCCGGAGCTGGCCTCTGACGAAGTCAAGGATATTGCCCGCAAAGTGGGCATTGGCGCAATTAAATATGCCGATCTGAGTAAAACCCGCACCAATGACTATATTTTTGACTGGGATGCCATGCTGTCCTTTGAAGGCAACACCTCGCCCTATCTGCAATATGCCTACACCAGAATACGCAGCATCTTCCGTAAGGCAGGCATAGTACCCGAAGGTTTCTCGGCGCCCGTATCTGTGCAACAGCCTCAGGAAAAAACACTGGCGCTGAAATTGCTGCAATTTAACGACGTGCTGGATCAGGTAGCTGCAGATTGCTACCCCCACAGCCTCTGTACCTATCTCTATGAGCTGGCCAGCGCCTTTATGACCTTCTATGAGCTGTGCCCGGTTCTGAAAGATGGCGTGGACAGTGCCACTCAACAGAGCCGCCTGCAACTCTGCGCACTAAGCGCGGCAACCCTGGCCCAGGGGCTGGACCTGCTAGGGATTGAAGTCATGGAGAAAATGTAACAGGCAAACCATCTCAGGCTGCGCTAAATTTAAAGGAGTTAATCACCGAATTTATCGCCGTGCATGATCTAAGCATCCTGGCCATTATTTGGAGCAGCGTATTTGTCGCCTCTTTTGTTGCTCATCGCACCAGACTGACTCCGGTTCTCTGGTATCTATTTTTGGGTTCCACCCTGGTCAATCTGGGTATTTTGCCCACCCAAATGCCTCTGTTTATCGTCAACTTTGCCGAGCTGGGCATTATTACCATAATGTTTGCACTGGGGTTTGAAGAAGACACCAGCAACTTTTTGAAAAGCATCAAGCGCAGCTGGGGCATAGCGGTATTTGGTGCACTGACACCCTTTGCAGTTGCCTACAGTGCAACATTCTACTTTTGGGGCGATAAACATATAGCTCTGCTCTGTGGTCTGGCCATGGCCTCGACCACTGTGTCACTGAGCATGGTATCTTTGAAAACTGAGGGACTTAGCCACACTGCGGCTGCCACGGGCATTATGACCTCGGCAGTGCTGGATAATATTGCCTCCCTGGCACTGATGGTGATTCTCATCCCCATAGCCATAGGGGAAGCAACCTTTTCTTTTCACAGCCTGCTACTGATTTCAGCTAAGGCCCTGGGCTTCTTCCTGCTGGTTTCATTTATGGGTATTTGGTTATTTCCGGTTAATGCAGGCTGGCTCAGGCGAGTCCCGATAATACGTCACTTTAATTTAAAGTTAATGCTGGCCATGGGTCGCGGTGAATACAGCATATTGGCTCTATTGTTGATCGCTCTGCTGGTGGGCCTGCTGGCCGACTTCTTCGGTTTTCATCCTGCTATAGGCGCCTATATGGCGGGACTGATTATCAAGCGCGAGTACTTTGATTATCACCATGATCAAAATATCGACTTTCATGATCAGGCTAAACAGATGATCAATAATATCGCCTTTGCCTGGGTGGGGCCGGTGTTCTTTGTCACACTGGGTAGCAAATTGATTTTTGACGCAGAACTTTTTTTACAGGTATTGCCCTACAGCCTGATTCTGTTTGCCGGCATGTTTATAGGACAGATTTTATCTGCCGGTTTGGCGGCGAGGGTCATAGGACATTTTGATAAGCCCACCAGCCTGTTAATCGGTTTTGGCATGCTGGGCAGAGCAGAGCTTGCTTTTGTGGTACTTGAGATTGCCTATGTGCAGCATAACATTGTCAGCCTTGAGGGCTTTTATACCCTGATGCTCACAGCATTTCTGCTCAATATCTCTGTGCCAATCTGTATTCGCTGGTGGAAAACTCATTACTTACCCACCTGACTGCGATAGAGCGCTGTGGTGACCGGATCAAAGCAGCAAAATACCACAGACTCCAGCAAAGGATTTTGGCGCAGGGCCTTGTTGACTTCACAAATGGCAATTTTAACCGCACGGCGAGTGGGAAAGCCCGCGGCCCCACAACTTATCGCCGGAAAGGCAATACTCTTGATATTTTGCTGCTTGGCTGCGTCCATTATCTGGTTATAGCAGGAGGCTAAATGCTCTTCTTCACGATAATCGCCACCCCGCCACAGAGGCCCCAGTGTGTGGATAACAAATTCAGCGGCAAGATGGTCTGAAGCGGTAATACTGACCTGGCCCAGGGGGTAATTCTCACTGATAGATGTGGCCGCGGGGCCTACGCAGTCGACAGAGGCGCAAACAATGGCATCGACCGCTAGCTTGGTGATATCACCCTGGTGGATTTTGACTCGGTGCACAGACTTTTTTTACCTCGAAATAGACCTCCGAAGTATAGGAAAACACAGCCCGATAAATGTTGACGACCATCACAGCCCTACTGAGAACTGATCGTCTATTTATTTGTTAATCGGCTTAAAGCTGACTGTGCATCTGGTCGAACTGCTCAACCACGACTGGGTTTAGGCTGTTTTTTGTCATTAAGCTGGTAACCACAATAGCCATAATGGAAAACACAAAGCCCGGTACCAGGGCATAGAGATCAAAAAGTCCAGTCTCCAAGCCGGACCAGAGAACCACAGTTAAGCCACCGGTCACCACCCCAGCCAGTGCGCCAGCCGCAGTCATATCGCGCCAGTAGAGGCTAACCAGAATCGCCGGCCCCAGCGAGGCACCCAGACCTGCCCAGGCGTAGGACACAACATCCAGCACCTTGCTATCCGGATTCATCGCCAGCACCGTGGCTAGCAACGCCAAGACCACCACGGCAATACGTCCCACCTGCAGGCGTTTGTCTGCGCTGAGCTCCTGCTTGGTAACCAATGGATACAGGTCCTCAGCCAGAGAGGCCGAGCACACCAACAACTGCGAATCGACGGTACTCATAATGGCCGCCAAAATAGCCGCCAGCAGCACACCGGCCACCAGAGGGTGAAAAATAAGGCTAGTCAGAGCAATAAACACCTTCTCAGAGTCCACCAACGGCTGATCCAAAAAGGCTACACCGCTGAGCCCCACTAATATGGCCAGCATATAGCAGAGTAGCGCCCAGGAGACGCCAATAGCCGCAGCACTACCTGTGTCCTGTGCCGAGCGAATAGCCTTAAAGCGAGCCAGAATATGAGGTTGGCCAAAGTAACCCAGTCCCCAACCCATGGTGCTAATAATTGTCATCCAGCCCAGTGTCTGCCCCTCTGCGGAGGTGAAAATATTCAGCAGCTGGGGATTTTGTTGATCAATCTGGCCGGCAAACTGCGCGGTTCCTCCCGCCTGACTAATCACCAGGACAGGCACGGCCACTAATGCCAACAGCATAAGGATGCCCTGAAAAACATCGGTCCAGGACACCGCCAGAAAGCCACCAAATAATGTATAGAGTAAAATCAGCGCCACACTGACAAATACGGCTATATGGTAGTCAAAGCCAAATACTTCATTAAAGAGTTTGCCGCCCGCAATCAGCCCAGACCCCACATAAAACAAGAAAAACACCAAAATACTGATCGAGGCAATGGATTTGAGCCAGGGCTTGGAGTCGGCAAAGCGTCGCTGCAAGTATGCAGGCAGGGTAACCGCATCATCGAGCTGGGCACTGTAGAGTCGCAGCCGCTTGGCCATTAATAGCCAGTTGGCCGCCACGCCAATCACCAGACCTATGGATATCCAGGCCGCCTCGAGGCCGGCCAAATAGGCATAGCCAGGCAGACCCAGCAGCACCCAGCCACTCATGTCTGAAGCACCGGCACTGATGGCTGAAACCGCTGGCGATAGCTGGCGGCCACCAAGAAAGTAGTCGCCGGCACTCCTGGTGCGCGCATAGGCGTAAAACCCTATGCCCAGCACAATACTGACGTAAACCAAAAAAGCGATAATAGTGGGTGCGGAAAGCTGCGACATAGGCTGGATCCTGATTTATTATAAGTTGATCGCGCGGATATGAGTCTCTAGTTCGTCGTTATCTACAGGTACGGAGTCGCGATCTAACGCTAGCCCGGTAAAATCAAACAATGCAGTATCGGCTAATTGAGAGGGAGACACATTCTTAATAGCGCCGAAAATAGTGTCTATGCGACCAGGGAATTGACGCTCCCATTGAATTAACATCTCTTTAACCGCATTGCGCTGCAAGCCATCCTGAGAGCCACAGAGATTGCAGGGAATAATAGGAAACTGCTTAAGCTCTGCTAGGGCAATCAGGTCTGATTCCCGGCAATAAGCTAGGGGGCGGATCAGTATATTTTTCTTATCATCGGACAGTAATTTTGGTGGCATTGCCTTGAGCTTGCCCTGATGGAACATATTTAAAAACAGGGTTTCAACAATATCATCGCGGTGATGGCCCAGGGCAACCTTAGTGGCACCAATCTCCTCAGCAAAACCATACAGAGTACCGCGACGCAGCCGCGAACAGAGACTGCAGTACGTTTTTCCGTCGGGAATCTTGCTGGTGACTATGCTGTAAGTATCTTTCTCAAGAATATGATATTCGATACCCAGACTGTCCAGATAGGTTGGCAGCACCGCCTCGGGAAAGCCCGGCTGCTTTTGATCAAGATTGACAGCTACCAGCTCAAATTTGATCGGGGCATTTCTCTGCAGGCCCATCAGTATATCCAGCATGGCATAGGAATCTTTGCCGCCAGACAGGCAGACCATTACCCGGTCACCCTCTTCGATCATATTGTAATCAGCTATTGCACTGCCCACGTTGCGTCGCAGGCGTTTCTGCAACTTGTTGGCCTCGAGCTGATTCTTGCGAATAGACATTGAAATTTCCGCCGGCTGAAAAGCTGGCTATTGTAAGTGCAGGGCACAGCTTTCACCAAATCAGAGTGCTGTTTTTTTACATTTAGTTGCTAGGGAGACCAGATGGTTTCAGGCGCATTGAGCCGACTGTCGAAGTGGTAGGCAATCTCACCACTGAAGCCAAGCAGATACAGCGCCTTGATATCCTCTGCATAATGGGCAAAAAACTTAATCATTTTCTTGTCGGAGCCAAAATCCTGCCCGTACCAAGCAAAGATTCGCGAGGTCTGCAGGCGCTTATTTTGCAGGTTGACACCCCTGGGGTGATTGATAAATTCGCGCACCGAGCGCTCCAGCAGCAGCTTGGTATTGGCCGAGGTAAATGCCTGGCGCCAGATATTGGGGCAGCTTAGAGCGGCACAGCTTAACCCGAAGATGGTTTTTCGGTCCTGCCACAGAGGTCGCAAAATACGATTTTCAATATCCTCAAGGCTTAGTTTTACACCAGCCACTCTGACCAGGTGTTTAGCTTTGATAGACTCTATTGCCAGGATTTTAAGCGGATAGTCACGCAGTACGGAGCGCAGCACCAACGCATTGTAGAGGTTGAGCCAGTAGGCCCGCTGCTCACTGCGCTGATAATCTCGGGGATCAAGACTGGTCAATCGCAGGATATATGCATTTAACAGCTTGCGGTCGGCGCTGCTGACATCTGCGTATCTAAAGCGATTTATTCCCGAGGGGTGATCCACGATCACATAGGTGGACAATAATCTATCAAAGGGATCATGATCTATGCTGACTGAGTTGCTCTCATCACTCTGATCCCATATAGCCCAGTAATGCGACCTGATATTGCCCAGGGTGTTGTCTGGGAGAGCTATAACATCCGTTGATAGGCCCACCGTGGATATTATCCACACCAGCCAGAGACAGGATTTAAAGATACGCATAATAAACTCCATGTTTTATGCTGAATTTTGTTTATCAGTTAAATGACAAAGCGGACTAGGATTGGCTTTATCCGCAGACATTAGGTAGTCTGCCGCCCTACCCGGTTTTGATAGCACTGACCAGGGATGACAGTCCAGCGGAGACCCAGATACTTTGAACCCGATCACCCACAGCTCTGAACAACAGTCACAAATTTTGCTCAATGACCAGAAATATGTCTGGCACCCCTACTCCTCCCTCAGTAACCCAATTCCAGCCTATGAGGTGGTCTCAGCCGAGGGTGTCAGGCTGCATCTTGCCGATGGGACTGAGCTGATCGATGGTATGTCGTCTTGGTGGTGCACCATCCATGGTTACAATCACCCAGAACTCAATAGGGCCGCAGTTCAGCAGATTGATAAAGTCAGTCATGTCATGTTTGGTGGCATTACCCATGCGCCAGCGGTCAATCTCTGTGAAAAGCTGGTCGCTATAACCCCTGAGGGGCTGGAAAAGGTATTTCTGGCGGACAGTGGCTCTGTAGGGGTAGAGGTAGCCATTAAAATGGCCTTTCAATACTGGATTTCTCAGGGCCAGACAGGTAAAAACAAATTACTCAGCCTGCGCAATGGCTACCATGGCGACACCTTCGCCGCCATGTCAGTCTGCGACCCGGTTACCGGCATGCATCATCTCTTTGAGCAAGTAGTGCAGAAACATTATTTCGCTCCGGCGCCGCAAACCGGCTTTGACCAGCCGTGGGATGAGCAGGATATTGCCGAATTTAGCCAGATAATCAGTGATCATAGTCATCAGTTAGCCGCAGTCATACTGGAACCTGTGGTTCAGGGGGCCGGGGGCATGCGCTTTTATTCGCCTCAGTATCTAAGACGCGTGCGAGAGCTCTGCGATCAGCACAATGTGCTGCTCATTGCCGATGAAATTGCTACCGGCTTTGGGCGCACCGGTAAATTATTTGCCTGCGAATGGGCGGGCATATCGCCTGACATTATGTGCCTGGGCAAGGCTATCACCGGGGGCTATATGACGCTGGCGGCAACATTATGTACCGATAAAGTAAGCCGAGGTATCTGCGAGGGCGAAGCGGGCTGTTTTATGCATGGCCCAACATTTATGGGCAATCCTCTGGCATGTTCTATTGCCAACGCCAGCATTGATTTACTACTTAGCGGTGACTGGCAAGCCAATATTCAGCGCATTGAAACAACCCTAAAACTTCAGCTCGAGCAGTTTTCACAGCTGAGGTCTGTTGCCTCTACAAGGGCGCTGGGTGCGATTGGGGTAATAGAAATGCAAGAACCGGTGGATATCGCTGAGATACAAAAACAGTTTGTTGCTGCTGGCGTCTGGGTTCGCCCCTTCGGCAAGCTGGTCTATGTTATGCCACCATTTATCAGCTCAAACCAAGACCTTAACCAGTTGATGGATGCTATTTACTCTGTATTGGCAGGCTAATATCTCAATCGGGTAATTGGTGGGGTGCGCGCTCTATTTTGTCGGCTGAATACCCCACTGAGACTGCAAAGTCGACCAGTTCCTGGTATTTGTCATCAGATATCTCAAGGCTGCGAGACATGATCCACAGATAATCCCGGGCCTTGCGGCCAACCACTGTGTACTGGTAGTCAGAGTCTAGATAGATAACTCGATAATCTGCTTTAATTGGCCATATAAACTGCATTCCCCAGGTGGCATTGGTATCTTTGTTCTTTACAAAGCCGCGGGAGCTAAACTTCTTTTCCTCACCCTCAAAACTATCTTTATTAAAGCTAAAGGTGGTGGCGATAGTGCCGTTTTTATCCAGTTTGTAAGATTCAACGGGGTTGTGAGCGCCCTTTTCAAATACTGTGGGAATATTGGCAATCACGTACCAGTCGCCCATAAAGCGAGGCAGATCAACATAGTCCACCGTATCCATAGGCGACTGTGCACTCTTGGCTGGGTTGACACCGAGCATCAGGAAAACAAATAAACTTTTTCGCCAGAACAATTTATTCATAGAGCTCAGCCTTTACCTGCTCTCTGGGCATCCAGGGCAAGAACGTATTAGTCGATTGCATATAGTCTTGGTAGCCGCTGCGGCGCTCAGTAATGCCTCTCTCCATAAGGCTAATGCCAGAGAGCTTTACCAGCAGGAATGTGACTATCAAGGGAGCCAGTAAAATAAAGCCATTGTTCGTGGGCACGGCAAAAATAAACCAGCCCCACCAGACACAGAACTCACCAAAATAGTTGGGATGCCTGCAGTAGCGCCAGAGCCCGGTTTTCAGCGTCTGTTCTTCGTTGACCACCAGGCGATTAAACCGATAAAGCTGTTTGTCAGCGATAGTTTCAAAACCAAAGCCAAACAACCACAGAGCCGCGCCCGCAGATTGATAGAGGCTCCATTGCATTTCAGCGCTGATCGCAATAGCAAACAGCGAACTGACAACCCATGCCAGCAATGGCTGAGCGACAAAAATAAGATAGAAACTATGCAACCTAAAGCTATTAGAACTGCGCTCGCGCAGCACCTTGTAGCGCCGATCCTCCGGCTGGTGTCGACCCCGCTTAATCGCAAACAGACTAAGACGCAGCGCCCAGCTACAGACCATAGCCACCAGGGCTATCTGCACTGTACCAATGGTCTGCGCCTCTATTAGGTAAACCAGCGCAGGCAACATAAGTACCACAGGCCAGCTGTAGTAAATAATGCTGATCTTGTTCAGATATAAACTGATCAACCAGGTACAGCCAGCAATCGCAAGTATTGCTGGCAGGGCTTTTATCATGATGACAATAATCGGTGACAGTTCAATAACCATGAATATGCTTTTAAGCCTGGCTTTTATTATGGTCTGTATACGTAGGTATAAATTGGCAGGATCAGTGCTTTAACACTGTTAACTAGAACATTTTGGTCTTACCCAGCTTCTCGCTGGTGCTCAGCCTCGCCAGACTGTTCTTTTTAATCAATATATAGGTGGACCCCACACCCCCATGCTGTTTCTGAGCACTGTGGAAAGCGAGTACATTATCAAACTGGCGCAACCAGTGATTGACGCAGCTTTTAAGCCGCGCCGGCTGCTCCCTGCCCTCACCTTTGCCATGAGTCACCAAAGCGCAGCGCACGCCATGCTTTTGGCAGCCCTCGACAAAATCCCAGAGCGCAACCCGAGCCTGCTCTACCCTGTGACGATGGAGATCGAGTCGCGATTGAATCTCATATTTTCCCTGACGCAGGTTTTTATAGACCCCGTGTTGCACTCCGGGGCGGACAAATTCTAAAACATCGTAAGGATCTACAGGGTTGATAATACTAGCCGGGTCGAGAAAGTTACCGCTCTTCTGCTTTTCCTGCTGTGCGGCTTTGCGCCGTTGCAAAACCCCGGGGGTCAATGTCGACGGCTTGGGCATATGATTGGCGCCCTTACCCTGCAGCGGTTGAATATCATCCCCAAGTAAGGCACTAAAGTCATCCTCGGCATCTGGGCTGTGACTCTGGCTGTGGGGATTGTCAGCGGCTGACATTTTTTGATTCCTGATAAAAATAATTACTGTATTATGGCGCCACTTTGTGGGAGGTCAAAATGCAGATTGCCATCAACCATGTGGTCGCAGTTCACTATAACCTGAGAGACGATAAAAACGAACTCATCGATAGCACCTACGATAAGGATAAGCCTATGGTTTACCTCCATGGTCGGCGGCAGATGATCACCGGGTTCGAAACCGCAGTCGCCAGTGCGGCTGTGGGCGATAAATTATCTTTTTCAGTCATGCCTACCGAGGGTTACGGGCTGCGCAATATAAATAATACCCAGCGCATTCCCAGCAAGTACCTCAAGCATGAGGGCAGGCTTACTCCGGGCAAAAACATTCATGTCAACACTGATAATGGCGTTAAGCCTGGCACCGTCATAAAGGTCGGCAGATTCAATGTGGATGTGGATATGAACCATCCCCTGGCCGGCAAAAACCTCCACTTTGATGTCGAGATTATGAATATTCGCAAAGCCACCGACGAGGAGATTGCCGAGGGCCAGGCACATCCTAATGGCTGCTGTAAGCACTGTTAGCCGATCAGTTTCCTCATTGACCTATGATTGACCTATCCTGGCTACAGCTTGGCATAATCGCGATTATATTTGTCTGGAGCGGCTTTGTGCGCTCTGGCCTGGGATTTGGTGGCGCCTTATTTACCCTGCCGTTTCTGCTGCTGATCCATAATGACCCGCTGTTTTTTCTGCCGATAATCTCCCTGCATCTGCTGTTTTTTGCAGGCCTGACAGTAATCCAGTCTGAACGCGGCACCAAAGACGCCAGTAGCACCAGTGTCAACTGGCAGTTTGTCCGCTACTCTCTGTTGGTGATGATTGTGCCAAAGCTGGCCGGAGTGGTTGGACTCCTGGTACTGCCCACAACGCTGATGAATCTGATTATTTTTTCATTGATTGCCGCTTACTCGCTGACCTATATTCTCGGCAAACCACTGCAGAGCAATAGTCGGTTAATAGACATAGTCTTCCTGATTGCCGCCGCCTATATCAGCGGGACCTCTCTGATTGGCGGGCCCCTGGTAATAGCTGTAGCCATGCGCCATATCAGACCCCATGAGTTTCGCAATACATTATTTGTGATCTGGTGGATACTGGTCAGCATTAAGCTCTGTGCATTTGTAATTGCCGATGTTGATATACAGCTGCTCAATGCGCTGTGGCTGCTGCCCTTTGCCGGCATTGGACATCTGATTGGTCATCGTTTTCATCAGCAATTGCTGCAGCGAGACAGTGCCAGTTTTTACCGAATTCTTGGCTGGATATTACTGGGCACCGCCATTGTTGGTATATCCCAGGTCCTGGCCTAGAGTCATGAGAAACTAATCTGGCAGCTCCATCTAAGTTTGCTAGTATTAAAGCTGAAGCCACAAGGATGTTGTGTATCAGTGCAGATATCTCCCACCTTCTACAGGGCCCTAACTCCGGCGATCTGTGTCGCTGTATCGACATTGATCTGCTGGCAACAGCAGGTATTACCGGCCAGCGTAATTGCCCTGCTCCCCCAGCTGCCGTTTATTCTGCTGCCTGTGGCTGCACTGATAGCCGCACTCAGCAACCAGAGTAGAGAGCTGGCCACCAGTCTGTTGATGCTGTGCGCCTACTGGCTGATCCGCAGCTACTTGCAAACCCCACTACAGAGCCTGCCGGCAGCGCAAATATTTTATCTACTGTCCTATTTTGTGCCCAGTGCCCTGCTTTATTTACTGTTTATGCCAGAAAATGGCCTACGTCATATTCAGGGCGCAGGCCTGGCCCTGTTACCAGCAACTCTGTTGTTTGTACTTAGCCAGATTTTTGTCGCTAACCCACAGCTTATGGCCGAGCATAGCCTTGGTAATATTGCCGACCCGCTATGGGCCATGCACCTGTCACCTCTGTCTGGCTCCTGGTATCTGCTGGTGCTGATCTGTGCGGTCACCATGGCCTGTCGACGTCAGCCTATTTTTGATAGCTCTGCAGCGGGCTGCCTGCTGATGCTGTTTATCACCCTGGGATGGATTGATGTCAACAATATCTCAGCACTGATGTTTACCGGTATAGGCATGCTTTTGACGGCCAATATCACCAGCGGGCTTTTCCATATGGGGTTTTATGATGAGCTGACCCAAATTGGTAACCGCCGTGCACTGCTGGCGGCGCTGAAAACTGCGGGCGATCGTTACAGCTTAGCCATGGTAGACGCCGATCACTTTAAAAAGATCAATGATCGCTTTGGTCATGACCTGGGCGACCAGGCCCTTAAGGTGATTGCGAGCTGTATCAGCAAAACTGGTGGTGCCAGAGCCTTTCGTTACGGTGGAGAGGAGTTCTGTCTGCTGTTTAAGGGCAAGAGTCGCGAAGAAGTGGCCAGCAGCCTAGAGCAGGTACGCCAGGCAATTGCCAATTACGACATGGTAATAAGGGACAAAAAGCACCGCCCCACTGAGCACAGTGTCGGGCAAAAACAGCGCGGTGCCAGCAAACGTCACAGCAATCTGCGATTAACCGTTAGTGTGGGGGTTGTCGACAGCTCCGATGGCGGGAGCTTTGACCAGCTGATCAAACTGGCCGACCGCGCTCTTTACAAAGCCAAAGCAGGCGGTCGCAATCGCTTGGCATTTGCCTGATCCCGGCAGGCAAATTAGACATTCTTTCTAGCTGTGAAAACTGGTGGTTTTGTTCACAGGGTCGCGTTCAGTGCGCAAATTATTAGCTGCATCCGCCTCGTCGATATAACCAAACGAAAGACCCATCATTAATTTGTAGTGGCTATCAATGCCTAACTCCTCACGCACCAGATCCGGAAAGCAGCTGACCGACGTCTGTGGACATGAGCCTATACCCGCATCTGTCATCGCCAGCATCAACGTCTGCGCATACATACCCACATCACCTGCCAGCCTGACCAGCTCGGGGAACTCGTCGGTAACAAAGATAAAGGCAATATGGGGCGCATCAAAAAACTCAAAATTGCGCATCCAGGACCAGGCGCGTTTTTCCGGATTATCACGAGTAACACCCTGGTGCTCCCAGAGGCCCAGCGCCGAGCAGATCTGCCGCTCTTTATAGTCGCCACTGAATTTCCCCTGCCAGGGGAAGTCCGGATTACCCGTCGTATTTGTTGACGCGGCAGCCACCATTTTCTCACGCATGCGGTTGCAGGCCTCGCCAGACAGGACATGCACATGCCATGGCTGGACATTGCAGTTAGACGGCGCCCAGCTGGCTAACTCAAAAACTTCCTGCAGGGTTTTTTCATCAACCTGCCGGGATGTAAACCCACGATATGAGTGCCTAGCGCGAACTGTGTCAGCAAATTCCATTCTGGTGTCCCCTTGATAAGTTACTGCTGTTATTGGATTGGCCGGGATCCTAGATTAATTTAGTCTTTTTTGTCCCTGACTTGATGGATCCCGACTTTAGCAAACTGCCCAGCTATTTGCAGGCAAAAAAAAGCCCCGATCTAACTGGGGCCTTAAAAGGGTTAATCTATCATCTAGACCGGCGCTAGCTGGCGTCGAAATAGTCTTCGGACATGGCCATAACCGACCCTAGATTGGCGCCGATTGTTTTGGCATGAACCTGAGCCTGGGGCAGCATGCGCTCGAAGAAAAACTCCGCAGTCTGTAGTTTTTCCTGCAGGAACTTACTGTCCCCCTCACCTGCATCCAACTGGGCCTGGGCAACCGAACTCATTTTGGCCCACATAAACGCCATATAGGCATAACCAGAGTACATCAGGAAGTCTGTGGACCCGGCACCTACGGCATCCGGATTGCGCTTGCCCTGCATGGCCAGCTTGTAGCCCAGATAGCGCCATTTAAGAGCCAGCTTAACCAGGGTCCAGGCCTGCTTGCGCTGAGTCTTGTTAGCTCTTGGCCAGGGCAGTGACTTGGCAGCAAAGCTGAGCATTTCACCGGTAAATATCTTTAATTGAGCAAATCTATCCATCAGCACCTTGCGGCCAATAAGATCCAGCGCCTGGATGCCTGTAGTGCCTTCATACAATGTGGCAATGCGGCTATCGCGGAGGATCTGCTCCATGCCCCACTCCTGGATATAACCGTGGCCACCAAACACCTGCACACCATGATTAGCCGCCACAACACCCTGCTCAGTAATAAAACCTTTGAGGATCGGCGTGCAAAAACCCAGCCTGTCTTCGGCGGCACTTCTTACTTCTTCGCTCTGCCCACCCACATAGAGGTCGGCAAACTGACTGGCATAGGTAACCATGGCTCGTCCACCCTCAGAAATAGCGCGCTGAGTTAACAGCATACGACGCACATCCGGATGGGCAACAATGGGGTCTGCCGGGCCATCAGGGTTTTTAACTCCAGACAATGAGCGCATTGCCAGACGTTCTCGAGCATATTTGCTGGCGCCCTGGTAGGAGCGCTCAGCGGCGGCTGTACCCTGGCTGGCGGTACCAATGCGGGCAACATTCATATAGGTAAACATAGCGTTAAGCCCGTCGTGGGGCTCGCCAATAAGAAACCCAGTGGCATCGTCAAAGTTAAGCATGGCCGTACCATTGCCATGAATACCCATCTTATGTTCTATAGACCCACAGCGAACGCCATTGCGCTCCCCCGCAGAGCCATCTGCCGCAGGCAAGAACTTGGGAATAATAAATAGCGAAATACCTTTGGTGCCCTTGGGTGCATCAGGCAGCTTTGCCAAAACAATATGCACAATATTTTCGGTAAGATCATGCTCGCCCGCGCTAATAAATATCTTGGTGCCATTGATGTTGTAGGTACCATCACCTTTAGGTACTGCCTTGGTTTTTAACTGCCCCAGATCCGTACCGCAGTGAGGCTCGGTCAGACACATGGTGCCACTCCAGACGCCGCTAATCAGTTTGGTCAGGTAGGTCTGCTTTTGCTCATCTGTACCATGATCCTCTAATGTGGCAACTGCGCCTTCACTTAGACCGGGGTACATAGCCCAGGCCCAGTTGGCTGTGGTAATCATTTCATTGATCGCAATGCTGATCGAGGACGGCAGGCCCTGGCCACCCATTTCTGGACTACCGGTCAGTGATGTCCAGCCAGCTTCGATAAACTTGGCATAGGCCTCTTTAAACCCGGCGGGTGTTGTAACCACACCATCATCCCAGGTGCAGCCCTTGTCACCAGACTGATAAAGAGGTGCCAGCTCGGTCTCACTAAACTTGGCGGCTTCGCTAAAAATAGCATCGAGCATATCCGGCGTTGCCTGATCACCTCCTTTTACATGCTGATACTTGGATTGCATATCCAGCACATCGTTGAATAGGAACGAGTAGTCTTTTAACGGTACTTTAAAGTCAGGCATAGATTTGTCCTAGGTTATAAATCCTTCCAGATGAGCTTGCTCAGCTGTCTGGTTAAAGAGAGAGAATTGTTGTCTTTCCTCGAGCTGCTGAGAGAAAAACAGCACCTGAGAGGGTAAAAATAGAGGTCGGTGGAAGGTTACATCGACAGAGTATCCCTCATCAGGTAACTGCTGGTCCAAAGCAGCAAGGCAGCGCGCCTTGCTCCACATACCATGGGCTATGGCCTGCTTAAAGCCAAATAGTTTGGCGGTAATATCTGTCAAATGAATAGGATTGTAATCACCTGAGACACGAGCATAGCGGCGGCCTATATCGGCATCGACCTGCCAATTCTGGGGCTCGCCTTCGTGGCGAATAGGCGCCACAGCCTCTCTGGGTATGCCGGTTTTGCAACGGTGCAAAAATACTGACTCCCCAGACCATACTACCTGATTGTCCACCCTAGCACTGACATCAATATTCCACTCCAGACCTCTTGAGGTCAGCACTGAACCGCCGATGGCGGCCGTCATATCAATAGGTTGTCTGATATCAAATTGGTGATGCACTGAAATCTGATTACGCAGATGCACCTGACCCATGGCGCGCATTGGAAAGTCTTGCTGAATTAAAATTTTCAGAAATAGCGGAAAACCAATCATATGCAGGTAAGTCGCAGGCAGGGTTTGCGATGACTGAAAACCACAGAGCTGCTGGTAAGCCTGCAGGTGCTGGCGATTGATCACCAGCGAGTTGATTTGTGTGCTGAGACCAGGCAACTGATCGCCCAGTGCATAGTTGCCGGATTTGAAAGCGGCCTTGCCCAGAAGAGAGGGCATGCTGGGCAGCTCCTGCATCACTATTGGGGGCTTGCTATGAGCGGGTTTTTGCATCTCTGCGCTTTTGTTCATGGACTTCATAATGGGTACATTCTCCTTGTCAGTCATTGGCTATAAAAATACACTGTTTTGTCATTTGGGCCAATTGTGTATCATGGCATTTCTTTAGCTGCTATGCAGGCTCCTCAGGCTAGGTTTATGGTATGACAGGTTTAACCGATTCAGGCACTCTGGCTCGTCTCGCCTATCAGGGTCTGGTCAATCTCGGTGTCGACGCGGATCTGGTAATGCAGCGCTCTGGGCTCAACCCAGACCAGCTATACCAGGCCAATCTGCGCACCAAGTTCAGTGCTCAGCCACTCTTTTGGAAAGCAGCGGCAGAGCTGTCTAACGACCCCTGTATCGGGCTGCATCTCGGCGAAAAAATGCCTGTCTACAAGGGCCAGATTCTGGAATATCTATTTCTCAGCAGCCCAACCTTTGGCGATGGTCTGCGCCGCGTGCTGAGCTACCAGCGGCTAATTAGCGATGCCTTACACGGCCAGCTCTCAGAACAACCCAGCCCCTGTCTGACCAACTACTTTGCCGAACACCAGTATGCAACATCGCATCTGGCAGAAGCCATGGTGCTGGGCCTGATACGCTGCTTCCAATCAGTCACGGACAATGCTTTTAAAGCCGACAGGGTGGTGTTTAACCATGCTCCCAATACTCATATTGAGGAGTATGAGCGCATATTCCAGTGCCCTGTGGAGTTTAATGCGCCCTCGTTTCAGCTATTTTTCCCCGCCTCATTGCTCAATCATAGATCACTGCATGCCCAGCCTGAGCTTTTAAATTTACATTTGCAGGCTGCAGATCAACATATTGCCATGTTGCAACAACAGGACCTGATCGGCAATGTGCGCAACCAGCTGGCCGGTCTGCTGGAAAGCGGTGAAACCAGTCTGGAAAATGTGGCAGCACGGCTAAATATCAGCTCCAGACATCTGCGTCACCAGCTCAATGTTGCAGGCACCAGTTTCCAGCGTCTGCTCAATAACTACAGACACAGTCTCGCCAAACGCCTGTTATCTCAGACTGACGAGGCTATCAGTGAGATTGTCTACTTAACAGGCTTTTCCGAACCCAGTACTTTTTATCGTGCGTTTAAGCGCTGGGAGGGTCTGACACCCATTGAATATCGCATTTCTCAGCAAAGTCAGCGGTGAAAACTCTGTTACTAAACAGTGATTCTAGTAGAATGGCCCACCGATAAAATTGACACCAGACAACATATAGTCCCTTTGGAGCAATCATCTAAATGACCAGTAATGCACATCCAGCCTTTGAGCTTTTGCGCGAGCAGGAGATTCCATCTCTAAAAGTGCAGTATCAGGAGTATCGCCATCGCCAAACTGGCGCCCAACATATTCATCTGGCCGCCGATAATAAGGAAAATGTGTTTCTGGTTGCCCTGCGCACTGTGCCAATGGACTCCACTGGGGTAGCTCATATTCTCGAGCATACGGCACTCTGCGGCAGCGAAAAGTATCAGGTGCGCGACCCATTCTTTATGATGATTCGACGTTCTCTCAATACCTTTATGAATGCCTTTACCAGCAGCGACTGGACTGCCTATCCCTTTGCCAGCCAGAACAAGAAGGATTTTAATAACCTGTTGAGTGTGTATCTTGATTCGGTATTTTTTGCTCGCCTAGACCCTCTGGATTTTGCTCAGGAGGGCCATCGCCTGGAGTTTGCCGATGCCAATGATCCCTCCTCGGAGCTGACCTTTAAAGGAGTGGTGTACAACGAGATGAAAGGCGCCATGAGCTCAATTAATTCGGTCCTGTGGCAAACCATGAGCAAGTACCTGTATCCCACCAGCACCTACCATTACAACAGCGGTGGTGAGCCCGCGGATATTCCAAATTTAACCTACGAGCAGTTTAAAGCCTTCTATCAGACTCACTATCACCCCAGCAATGCTATTTTCGTCACCTTTGGCGATATTCCGGCGGCTGAGCATCAGCAGCACTTTGAAGAGCAGGCCCTGCATCGCTTTGATCGCCTGGACTGCCATATTGCCGTCAATAACGAGCAGCGCTATACCCAGCCCCAGTATTTTGAAGAAAGTTATGCCCATGAGGCTGGCGAGACTGAGAGCGAGCAGGAGGCTACAGCCAATAATACCCATATTGTGCTGTCTTGGCTGTTGGGAGACTCCACTGATCTCGAGGCCACTATGCAGGCTCGTCTGCTATCCAGCGTGCTGCTCGATAACAGTGGTTCTCCCCTGCAAAAGGCGCTTGAGACCACCGACCTGGGCACCTCGCCCTCGCCCATGTGTGGTCTTGAGGATTCCCAGAAAGAGCTCTGTTTTGCCTGTGGCATCGAGGGCTCCAACCCTGAGTGCGCAGATGCTATTGAAACTCTGATATTGGATGTGCTGCGGGATGTTGCAGAGAATGGCTTGCCCCAGGAGCAGGTAGCCGCCAGTTTACACCAGCTAGAACTCAGTCAGCGAGAGCTATCCGGTGGTGGCTACCCCTATGGTCTGCATCTAATATTGACCAGCCTAACCAGTGCCACTCATCGCGGCGACCCGGTTTCTCTGCTAAATCTGGATCCGGTTCTGAACAGACTACAGCAACAGATTACTGACCCGGAATTTATCAAATCTCTGGCCCGTGACCTGCTGTTAAACAACCCTCATCGCACCAGACTGGTTTTAAAGCCAGATACAGATTTAGCCCAGCAAAAAGACCAGGCTGAGAAGGAACGCCTGGCTAACATCAAGGCATCCCTGACCGAGAGCGAAAAGCAGCGTATTGTTGACGAGGCGGTAGCGCTTAAAGCACGTCAGGAGATGGAAGAAGATCTTGAAATTTTGCCCAAGGTAGGTATCGAAGATGTGCCTACTGAGATCGCCTATGCTGACAGACACAGTCGTTTAGAGGGCCCTGTGCCACTGACCAACTATAGCGCTGGCACCAATGGGCTGGCCTACCAACAGATTATTATGCCCATGCCTGCGCTAACCGATGGGCAGATGGACCTGATGCCTCTATACAGTACCTGCGTGACGGAAATGGGGGTTGGTGAGCGCGACTATCAGCAGACCCAACTCTGGCACTCGGCGGTGGTGGGTGCCTATTCAGCCTCGGCCTCGGTGCGCACCGATAAAGATAGCCTGAATAAGCTACATGGCAATATCAGCTTTACTGGCAAGGGTCTGGCGCGCAATCAGTCAGCGATGACAGATTTGATGCAAGAGTCACTGCAACAGGCACGCTTTGATGAGCTTCCACGACTGCGTGAGCTGGTAGCACAGATTCGCACCTATCGCGAATCTTCCATTACCGGCAATGGCCATGTGCTGGCCATGACCGCCGCTGCCAGCGGTCTGTCTGCCAATGCATATCTCAGCCAGCGCTGGGGCGGGATGACCGGACTGGCCTTGCTAAAAACTCTGGATCAAAGCCTGAATACTGAACAGGGGCTACAGCAGCTATCAGAGCAGCTGCAAACCATTCACCAATTAATTTTAAATCAACCCAGACAGTATCTGCTGGTGGCCGAGCCCGAGCGCCTCACCGAGTTTGGCGCCGTGATTCAGGCGGGTTTCTCAGCTAGCGCTGAGGCTCCTGGAAGTAACCTAATCGACTTTAAACCTGTGTTGGCGCCGGTAAACCATTGCTGGACCGCAAATACCCAGGTGAGCTTCTGTTCCAAAGCCTATCCCACTGTACCTACCAGCCACCCAGATGCTGCAGCGCTCAATGTGCTGGGTGGGGTGTTGCGCAATGGTTATCTGCATCGTGCCATTCGCGAGCAGGGCGGCGCCTATGGGGGCGGCGCGTCTCAGGATAACCAGACTGGCGCATTCCGTTTTTACTCCTACAGAGACCCAAGAATCGCAGGCACGCTGACAGATTTCGATGATTCTATAGACTGGGTGCAGAAGCAAAACCTCGGCTATGAAAAGATCGAGGAGGCAATTTTGGGCGTGGTTGGTGGTTTGGACAAGCCAGGCTCCCCGGCAGGCGAAGCCATTCAGGCATTTCATGCCGAGCTTAACGGTCGCGGCAAAGCCTGCACCGAACAGTTTAGAAATCAGGTACTCGCGGTCACTGAGGCAGACCTCAAGCGTGTTACCAGCGCCTACCTCAGCCAGGACGCTGCCCAGACCGCGGTCATTACCAATACTGAGCTGGCGGCCGGCACTGGCCTAGAGATTATCAGCGTTTAAATGACAGACTCCAGCCGAGATAATTTATTTGCCAATCCTCTGGGACAAGTCTCCGGATTTATCTTTGATCAGGCCGTGGTGGATGTGTTTCCAGATATGATTAGTCGCTCGGTCCCAGGTTATGAAACCATACTGGCCCATACTGGTGAACTGGCCGACCGCTATGTTCAGCCACAGACAAGCTGCTACGATCTGGGCTGCTCTCTGGGCGCTTCAACTCTGGCTGTCAGCCAACGGGTCGCGGACCGGAACGTCAAAATTATTGCCGTAGACAATAGCCCTGCCATGCTGGAAAAATGCGCCAGTATTTTAGCATCCAGCAATGGCAGCACAGAGATTGAACTGGTCAATGGAGATATCTGCGATATCGAGATCACCAATGCCTCTCTGGTCGTGATGAATTTTACGCTGCAGTTCGTGCCACTGGAGCAACGCCCGCAGTTGCTGGAGAAAATCTATCAGGGCCTCAACCCCGGGGGCTGTCTAATTATTTCTGAAAAACTCAGCTTTGAACCCGAGTCGTTAAATACACTGCTGAGTGAGCTTCATCATGATTTTAAGCGCGCCCAGGGTTACAGTGATTTGGAGATCAGTCAAAAGCGTGATTCCATTGAGAACGTGCTGGTGCCAGAAACTTTAGAGACCCATATAAAACGACTAGGGGCCTGTGGATTTCAGTCCGCAAGCCCCTGGTTTCAATGCTTTAATTTTTGCTCTCTGGTTGCTATCAAGTAAGCATTTTCATGGTAGCTTTGATCACCTTTCTTACACCTGGTGTGTAAGGCGGATAAAACATCGACAGGCTGCTGTGCTTGTCTACCAGCACGCTGCGCTCGTGGGTAAAGGCTCTAAAGCCCCAGACACCACCAGACTTGCCAATACCACTGTTATTGACGCCACCAAAGGGCAAATTGGGGTGCAGGAAGTGCATCACTGTCTGATTGACGCAGGTATCCCCGGCGCTGGTTTCGCGAATCACCTTATCGGTGAGTTTATTGTCTTTGCTGTAGATATACAGAGCCAATGGCTTTGGCTTGGCATTGATATAGCTGATAACTTCATTGATATCAGAGTAGGTGATAATGGGCAGCAGCGGGCCAAAAATCTCTTCCTGCATAATCGCCGAGTCATCGCTCATGCCTTCAATCAATGTGGGGGCAATAAACTGGCTTTCCGTGGCAACTTCACCACCGGTAAGAACCACGCCGCCTTTAGCTTTAGCATCGTCCAATAGCCGCGTGATACGCCCATGGTGGCCGGCATTTACAACTCGGCAATAATCGCTATTGGCTCCGGCATCTGCACCCAGGCCGTATTGGCTCTTAATGGTAGCGGTCATCTCCGCGACAAATTTATCCTTTATGGATTCGTGGACATAGATATAGTCTGGCGCAATACAGGTCTGACCATTGTTGTTGAACTTGCCCCAGCCAATGGATTTGCTGGCCTTTTTAAGATTGGCTGATTTATCCACAATCACCGGACTCTTGCCACCCAGCTCCAGTGTGACGGAGGTTAGATTTTTGGCTGCGGCCGCCATTACATGTTTGCCAACAGCTGGGCTGCCGGTAAAGAAGATATGATCAAAGGGCAGGTTGGTCAGATAACTGGCTACATCGGCCTCACCTTCAAACATGGATACTTCTTCAGGCCTGAAGGCTTCTTTTACAATCTGGCCAATCACCTCGGACATTTTGGGGGTCATCTCTGAAGGCTTGATGATCACCGTATTACCCGCGGCGATTGCCCACATCATTGGGCCAAAGGTCAGGTTAAAGGGGTAATTCCAGGGTGACACTACCAGGGTAACACCCTTGGGTTCTTTGACAATTTTGGACTTGGTGCCCAACATAGAGATGGTTACTTTAACTGGCTCGGGCTTCATCCACTCTTTGAGATGCTTGCGAACATGTTTGAGCTCGGTGAGAACCGGCATGATCTCAGCCAGATCCACTTCGGCGCCGGGCTTACCAAAATCTGCAGCCGCCGATTCATGAATCCTATCATGGGCGCCTCTAAATGCTGTTTCAAAGCGCTTGAGAACGGCTAGCCGCTGACGGTAATCTGATTTTCTCAGCTCCAGGGCATAGTCTTTTTGCTGTGCAAATACTGTATCAATCTTGGCCTTAACTTCGGACTTTATCTCCGTCATGTTTCCCCCCAAGGAATTTTTTATTATCTGGTACCCTGCCCTTTAAGGGATACAGGTACTCTGTGTTATTAATTTTTCCTAATTATAGTTATTTTTCTGAGGTCAATCTGCAATGAAAATAAGTGACCCATGGTATCCAGTACAACAGGACTAGTAATGAGGCGGCCGCTCGCCGGCACCCCCCACTGCTCCCTCAACCTGCCCTGCGCCACTGCGTTCTGCTGCATTATCCTGCAATATCTCAAGCCGCTCGGTTATAGCTCTGTGGGCCTTGGTAAGAGCATCAATCTCCTGCTGCTGACGAAAGATTTCATCTTCGAGTTCAGCGTTAGTCATTTCCAAATAAGCCAGCTTCTCTTCAAAAGCCTGCATTCGTTTTTCGTCCATCATATACCCTGTGACAGCAATGTAGTTTGGTCGAACACCATAGCGGAAATACCCTATAATTGCCTGCCAAAATACCAGGCAAAACTATGATACCTGAAACACTTGATTACGGGCCCTTTCTATCCTGGCTCGAAGAGTCACCTCTGGCCCACTGGGGCGAGAGTCTACCCGAGCTCCTCACTCAGCAGCTGAGGCGCGAGCGCTGGGGAGATATGCCTGAATGGGAGGAAACGCTTAAGCGCCTGCCAGAGATAGATCCATTGACAGTGGAGATCAGAGACAGGGTATCCATTGGCGACTCCAGCCTCATGGACAAGGGCCGCAGGCTAGCATTGCAGGCCACATTAATGGGCCTGCATCCCTGGCGCAAAGGGCCGTATAACCTTTTTGGCATGCACCTCAATACCGAGTGGCGCTCGGACTGGAAGTGGGATCGGGTACTGCCCCACCTTGATTCCCTTGAAAACCGCTTGGTTCTGGATGTGGGCTGCGGCAATGGGTACCACTGCTGGCGTATGCTCGGCGCAGGCGCCCAGAGGGTTATTGGAATAGACCCCTCGGTAAAGTTTATCTTTCAGTTTCAGGCCATCAAGAATTTTGCCGGTAAAGACCTGCCGGTAGATGTTCTACCTCTGGGTATAGAGCACATGCCTGAAAAACTCGCGGCCTTTGATACAGTCTTCTCCATGGGTATTCTCTATCATCGCCGCTCGCCCATGGCCCATCTGCGAGAGCTTAAAGAACTATTGCGGCCGGGCGGGCAACTGGTTTTGGAGACCTTGGTAATACAGGGCCCTGAGGGTATGGTGCTAGTGCCTGAAGGCCGCTACGCCAAGATGCCCAATGTCTGGTTTTTGCCCTCCCCCGACAGCCTGATTAGTTGGATGCGAAAAAATGGCTTTAACAACCCTCGCATGGTGGATATCAATACCACATCGATCGATGAACAGCGGGCAACCGACTGGATGACCTTTGAATCGCTCGAGGATTTTTTAGACCCCGAGGATCACAGCAAAACCATTGAGGGTCACCCAGCCCCGATGAGAGCGGTATTTTTAGCCGAAGCACGCTGATTATTATCAAGGGTTTCTATCGACTTAAAGCTGCTATGCCTTCAATGCCTCATCGGCCGCCACATACTGATAGCCCAGCGCATCGGCGACCGCCTTATAGGTCACCTTGCCCTTATGTACATTTAAACCATTTTGTAGATTTTTGTCTCGAAACAGACTGCTGACAGGATCATCGGCCAGTGCCAGGGCATAGGGCAATGTTGCATTATTCAATGCCATGGTAGCTGTGCGCGCCACACCACCGGGCATATTGGCAACACAGTAGTGCACCACATCATCAACCACATAGGTAGGTTGCTCATGGGTGGTAGCCTTGGAGGTATCAAAGCAACCACCCTGATCAATAGCAACATCTACAATCACCGCGCCCTTTTTCATACGGCTAATTAAATCTCGTGACAGTAGCTTGGGTGCGGCAGCACCGGGAATAAGCACCGCGCCAATTACTAGATCAGACTCCAGAGCATATTCCTCGATGGCCGCATTGGTCGAATAGACACAGCGAGCCCGACCTTCATATTTGGCATCCAACTCCCGCAATCGGGGAATTGAGCGATCTAAAATAGTTACATCTGCACCCATACCCACAGACATCGCCGCTGCGTTGTCGCCCACCACACCGCCACCAATAACCAGTACCTTGGCAGGCGCCACACCGGGGACACCACCGAGAAGTACTCCCCGGCCACCCTGGGCCTTCTCTAAATGATGAGCGCCCGCCTGCACTGACATGCGCCCAGCAACTTCAGACATAGGGGCCAGCAGGGGCAGCCCCCCCTGATTGTCGGTTACCGTCTCATAGGCAACACAGGTTGCGCCAGAGGCCAGCAATAACTCCGTCTGTTTCGGGTCTGGTGCCAAATGAAGGTAAGTGTAAATAATCTGGCCCTCACGCAGCATTTTGCACTCCGCTGGCTGAGGCTCTTTAACCTTGACCACCATATCCGCGCGAGCAAATATTTCATTGGCAGAATCGACCATCTCAGCCCCAGCTGCCTGATACTCTGCATCCGGAAAGTCGATGGCGGCACCTGCATTGCGCTCGACTATTACCCCATGTCCGCGCTTGACCAACTCATTGACCGAGGAGGGGGTTAAGCCAACTCTGTATTCATGGTTTTTAATTTCCTTAGGTACACCAATAAGCATTTCGAGATTCTCCACTAAAATAGCAAATAAGATATAACTTTATCTCGGCATTGTAGAATTTTAAGATAATATTTGTTGCTTAATTCCTTTATAATACAGAATAATTTTAGCTATACGGCAATTAAACAGGATATTTTATTTATGAAAGATTCCGCATTACGATCAGATAATCTCGGCAAGATCGACCGCAACATACTTCGCATTCTGCAAAAGGACGGTCGCATAAGCTATACAGATTTAGCTCGAGAAGTCGGCCTCTCCGTCACCCCCTGCATCGAGCGAGTTAAGCGCCTTGAGCGCAATGGCTATATTCTCGGCTATGCAGCACAGGTCTGCCCCGAGCAGCTCAATGCCAGCCTGGTAGTATTTGTACAAATCAGACTTAATCACACCTCGCAGAAAAATTTTGAGGAGTTCAGAAAATCAGTGATAAATCTGGAAAATATTCAGAGCTGCTTTCTGGTATCGGGTAATTATGACTACTTACTAAAAGCCAGAGTGGCCGATATGGCAGCCTACAGAGAACTGCTCGGCCACCGCATACTCAAATTGCCGGCAGTGCAGGAATCAACCAGCTATGTGGTTATGGAAGAACTAAAAGAGACAATGGAAGTGCCAGTGCCCTACAGCAAAAAATAACCCGTAAAAACAGGCTAATATCCCAGCCCGAAGGTTGACTCAAATCCATTGCTCACCTATAGTGCGCTACCTCAGAAATGAGACCCCAACGCACTCGTAGCTCAGCTGGATAGAGTACCCGGCTACGAACCGGGCGGTCGAAGGTTCGAATCCTTCCGAGTGCGCCATATTAGATGCTAAAGCCCCGTAGACTGTAGGGCTATAGAGATAAAAGCCTTTGGTTTTGTGCGCAAATGTACAGATCCAAAGGTTTTTTGCGTTTTGCTACCGATCAATATTGGCTGACACTGATTCTCTAGCCAGCGCTTCCATAGATCCCCCAATCTACGTTGCAAACAGCTTGTGTTGCCGCAGCTATCATTCTGATGAGTCAAAGCATAGAATAAAACCTGTTATTTGCGACCTCTGAGAAGAATAGTGAAATTACTGGTGGTTATTGCATTCACGCTGCTGCTTGCTGCCTGTCAGGCGCTGGCGCCCGTGGACTCTCCTATCAATAGCTGCAGGTTGATCGAAAGCGCCACACAGTCGGGCGGTATGTTTCCCGGTGATATGCAGGAATACAGCCAGTGTGAGTACCTATGCCCCAACGGCCAGACTAAAACCCATACTCAGTTTGGCTCCTGCTCTCCGTTTATTGGTCCCTAGTTTTATTCAAGGCCTAATTTAGCGTGCCTCTCAAACAGCCCTCAGTCTCTAATGATCCAATGAAAATAAACCTCCGTAACTTCAATTGAATCACCCAATAAAAAACAAGATTGACCTAACTCAACAAGTTAAAGAAGGGTATCCAAATGAAGACTAAACTCGCTTTCCTCTGGTTTTACGACTGTTACAATGCAGTTATGGACCACAATAAAAACCCGCTGCGGCATATACCGGATCCGGTATCACGAATGTGGATCATGACAGTACTTGCCTGGATGTGGTCGGTGGTTTTTGGCGCCTATCTAGGTAGTGTTATTTACATGGGCATCAGCATCGCATCGCACTTTTTATTGCTATTTATGGTGGCTTTTACTGCTTCGGTTTTCTATGACGCAGAGAAGCGGCACGACAGTTGGCTGCTCAAACTCCGCGCTGTTCAGCACGAACAACCTTAGGGGATAAAAACCGCTGGTGACAGCGGTTTTTTTATGTCTTTTAAGCAGCATGAGACGGCTTTAGTAACAGCACCTTCGCTGCTACACTTGATCTGAACTAACCCACCTTAAAAGTCTTTAAATTATGACCCAGCCCTCTGCGCGCACCGAACTTGAGGCAGCGACTTTTCGCCGCCTGCTGCAACATCTCAATGATCACAAAGAGGTGCAAAATATTGATCTAATGATTCTGGCTAACTTTTGCCGCAACTGCCTGGGCAAGTGGTATGGGGCCGCGGCTGAAGAGCTGGGCATTGAGATGGAGCCTGAGCAGGCTCGCGAGGCCATCTACGGCATGCCCTACAGTGAGTGGAAGGACAAACACCAGCTTCCAGCCACTGCTGAGCAATTACAGGCTCTTGCCGACCGACAAAAGAGCTAGTCCTGTAAGTGAAATCCTGGGGTTGAATGTGACAGTGCTATCTCCTGCTCATCCATACCCTCGGCTACCCCTTCAAATAAGGGTGATGACAGATAGCGCTCACCCGTATCTGGCAACATACAGAGAATCACAGTACCAGGTTCGGCATTTCTAGCTAAATCCAGAGCCACAGAAAAGGTCGAGCCACCAGAGATACCTGTGAAAATGCCCTCTTTCTGCGCCAGCATTTTAG
>JAYPYO010000018.1:34976-35785 GCA_038135995.1 Porticoccaceae bacterium | reverse complement strand
CAGTAGAAGCTGCCTGGCAGCTGTCCAGTCGCGTAGAGCGCATGGACAGTATCGAAGCCCTGCTGGCCCGCGCCGATTTTATTACCCTGCACGTGCCCGCGATTCCAGCTACCAAGCACCTGATTAACAAAGATACCTTAGCGCAAATGAAACCCAGCGCCAAAATTCTTAATTTCGCCCGTGAAGAAATTGTCAGCACCGAAGATATGGTGGCCGCCCTCGACAGTGGTACTATCGCCGGATATATCAGTGACTTCCCGGCCCCCGCGCTGCTGGGCATATTGGCGCCAGCACCGAAGAAGCCGAAGAGAACTGCGCAGTTATGGCTGCCAATCAGCTGATGGACTATCTTGAAAACGGTAATATTCGCAACTCGGTGAACTTCCCTCCCACCAAAATGGCTCGCAATGGCGGCACACGCATTACCTTTGCCAATAGCAATGTACCCAAAGTACTGGGCAGCGTGCTGGCAGTACTAGCCGACGCCGAGCTGAACGTTGTTGATATGGTGAACAAAAGCCGCGGTGATATTGCCTACAATATTATCGATGTAGAGGGCGATATAGATGCTGGCATTGAAGCATCAATTGCCGCTGTTGACGGCGTGATTCGACTTCGGGTTTTGTAATAAAGCAGCAGAGTTGGGATATCAAACTCCCAACTCTGCGCTACGTTATTCTTAAGTAAAGCCACCTAAATCCAGAATTTAATTTTCTGGAATTTCTCCTTTTTCAGAACTACGCTTTTTAGAACATGTTCTAAATTGTCAGATTTCTGCTATCTAGAGTTTATGTTGTCAGACAAAAAGG
>JAYPYO010000018.1:0-34966 GCA_038135995.1 Porticoccaceae bacterium | reverse complement strand
AATTTCGTCATATCGTAAGTTTTTTCTTGTCTTGTTAAATTTCCAAAGTAGCTAAGTTTCAGGCGGTTATGGATAGTTGAATTTGATCATTCCATAGGATGTGGATGCGTAAATGAAAACACTAGCTGTTCATCTACTCGCTTTGTTACTTTGCTCGGCATGCCCCGCCATGCTGTATTTGAGCAAATATTTTGTATCCGTGTTATTGGTATTCTGGGATCCAGCGCTGTGGTATCAGTTTCTATCTGCGTTCGCGCTAGTCACCGCTGTAGCTGCCAAACATGCAGTCGGACTGGGTCTGCCTGTTTATTTTTGGGTACAGATATTTTCACCCTTTACGTATAAAGTCGCTATTGTTTGTGGCTTTATTGTTGGCGCTATACCTATTGCCATTTATGCATGGCCACTGGATTTGTTCGGCCCTAAATCATCGTTTAGCGTACAGGGGGTGGAAATGACCATCGATGGAGTTCCAACTATGGCGGGTTGGTTGTATTACCTTGAGTGGGTTTGTTTATTTGGCGTTCTTGGTAGTTCGGGGGCCCTGATGTTTAAGTATGTACTCCAAAAGTTTGCGTGACATGAATTTGGTTATTAAGTGAAGTTGGTAATGCAATAGATGACAGCCACAAACTAGATTGTGCCCTTTAGAATGATAGGGACAAACAGCCTTCTAACCAAACAACTTCCCCCGCACCGTATCCCTATAGGCCTTGGGGCTATTGCCCGACCATTGCTTAAATCTGTTGGAAAACCAGCTCGCCTCTTTGTAGCCACTGTAATTGGCGACTTCCAATATAGATAAGTCCGTGTTTTTCAGTAGATCGCAGGCGAAAGTCATGCGCACCTGGGTTAGATAGTCGCTGGGCTTGGTGCCTACGGCCTGGCTGAAGCGACGATGGAAGGTGCGCTGGGTCATGCCGAATTGCGCGGCTATATCTGTCATGGACAGGGGCTTGGCTAGATTGTCCTGTATCCAAATCTGAGCCTGGGCAATGGCTTCGTCGGTATGTTTGCGCTGCTGGTCACCCATGCCGATGGGCTCGGAGATATTGCGAATCTCGTGGAAGAAGTTGCGCTGGGCCTGCCTCGCAATCACCCGGCCAAAGATGCGCTCTACCTGATAGACAATCAGCTCGGCCATGGCATTGACACTGGCGGCGCAGTAGATATTGCCAGCTTGGGTGGTGAAGTGCTGTCGCTCCAGTTGCACTCTGGGGTAATGCCGCTGCAGCTGGTCAAAATAGTGCCAGTGGGTGGTGGTTGGTTTATCGTCAAGAAGCCCGGCTTCGGCCAGAAAGCACACGCCAGTGCCTACTGCGGTCATATTAATATTGTTTTGATGCTGTGCCTGCAGCCAGGGTATATAGGCCTGGTATTTATTGACCGCTGGTCTGGGGTTGCGCCACAGCGCAGGGATATGAATTAGATCACTGGTAAAATTGTCGGCCAAACTATGGGTGGGGTGTAGCTCAAAGCCTGCGGAGGTGTGCACAGCCATTCCATCTGGTGTTATGCGCCTAATTACTACATCGTGCACCGAATGTTTGCTGGCCCGGGCCATGGCCTCGGCAAAATTAAATATCTCTGCAGCCAATGTGCTGCTTGATACCAGCATATTGTCACAGAGCAGCAGAGTCAGATTAAAGGCCATAGCGCCAAAATATAGCATATTATGGCTATATTCCTAAACTAAATGGCTAAATACCATAATCATTACCCTGCTTTTGCCCCTACACTAAAAGTCTAATCAAGGTTATTGCTAAGGGCATTCTATGACTCAATCTCTGCCAGTTATTGTTGGTTTCGGTGGCTACAACGCAGCGGGCCGCAGTTCCTCTCATCAGGCATTTCGCCGCATGGTACTGGAATCACTTCCCTCAGCAGAGCAGTGCAAAACCATTGTTGGCCTGGCCTGTTTAATGGGTCATGTGCAAATGCAGGGTGAGCAGTACAGCGATCAGCAGGGCAGACGGTTGAGTGCTGAGCAGGTGGACCAAGAGTTTCGCACTGAGGTGCTTGATGGCACATTGGTGCGCAGGGTCGAGCATTTTGATCCGGCGGCGGTGCCGGGCAATAAAAGAATTACCTTTGATCACCAGGATGGTGAGCAAATTGTCTTTCGTATGGTTAAGCGTGATCTGCCCAGCCGCTGTCCAGACGATTGGCAGGTACGTGACCTTGAAGATGGCAATGTTGAAGTCACGGCCTCAGCCGTCAGTGACTATTTGATTGAGTCTCATTATGAGTTGGTCGCCAAGGCGGCGGGCCAATTGCCCCGCGGCTTTAGTCCCGACCAGCATTACAACGCACGCTTTCACCCCCGTGGATTGCAAATGGCCTTATTGGGAGCCAGTGACGCAGTGCATTCTATTGGTCTGCCCTGGGAGACCATTGCTGACCATGTAAACCCTGACCAGGTGGGCGTTTACAGTTCCAGCGCTTTAAGTCAGGTGAGCGAAGAGGCTTTTGGTGGTCTTTTACAGGGCCGGCTCAAGGGCACCCGCACCACAGCCAAACAGTTGCCTCTGGGTTTAAACTCCATGCCCGCCGATTTTATTAATGCCTATGTACTCGGCAGTGTTGGCCATACCGAGGCTATTACCGGCGCCTGTGCCAGCTTTTTGTATGTGCTGCAGGCCGCGGTGCGCGATATCTGCAGTGGTCGCCGTCGTGTGGCGATTGTCGGCAACGCCGAAGCAGGCGTGACCCCGGAAATTATGGAGGGTTTTAGCAATATGAGCGCTCTGGGATCTGACGAAAACATCTGTAAGCTCGATGGCTCTGCTACGCCAGATTGGCGCCGTGCCAGTCGGCCCTTTGGCCATAACTGTGGCTTTACTCTCTCTGAGGCCACCCAATATATTGTACTGATGGATGACGCCCTGGCCATAGAACTGGGCGCCGATATTCACGGCGCTGTGCCCGAGGTGTTTATCAATGCCGATGGGGTTAAAAAGTCTATCTCTGCACCAGGGGTGGGCAACTATATTTCCTTTGCTAAAGCAGTGGCCTCGGCGGCGAGTATTGTTGGCAAAGAGACGGTGCAGCGACACAGCTTTGTGCATGCCCATGGCTCCAGTACCCCGGCTAACCGCACCACTGAATCTGAGTTGATTGACCGGGTGGCCGCGGCCTTTGATATTACTGATTGGCCGGTTACTGCTGCCAAGGCCTATGTGGGGCATTCATTGTCCACTGCCAGTGGCGATCAGCTTGTGTCGGCGCTGGGTACCTTTAAATACAATATTATTCCTGGCATTAAAACAATTAGCGAAATAGCCCCTGATGTTCATCAGCAGCGCGCCCATTTTCCCCTTGCGGATATGCACCTTGCTGACCGTGAGATGCAGGTGGCATTTATAAATTCCAAGGGCTTTGGTGGCAACAATGCCACGGCAGTAGTGCTGTCACCCAGCCGAGTCGAGGCTATGTTGGCGGCACGCTATCCAGACGATTTTGCCGGATACGCAGAGCGTCGCCAGCAGACCAGAGCTAAAGCCGAGGCCTATGCCCAGAGAGCAGACTATGCCCAGCTTGATGTGGTGTATAGATTTGGTGAGGCTTTAGTTGACGAAGCTGGCCTAAGTATCTCTGAGCAGGGTATTGATATCCCTGGGTTTTCGCGCGCCGTAGAGTTTAATCTTCAGAACCCCTACCCAGATATGCAATAAAATCCTTTAGCCGCTGCAGCAGTACTTGATCGATTTTGCGCGCCTGGTTAATCCACCGCTCAGGCTGTGCTTTAGAGCCTGGAGCATTATTGCCTGCATTTGACAGAGTCCCCCCATGGATGGCGATGACTCGTTGATTGACCTCAGACTGATCATTTGAATATGCCTGTTCCAGCAGAGGCCCACCAGAAGACCCGCTTTCTGCATCACAATTATGTAGTAGTAAGTGTTCACTTACAAAATTACCTGAAGAAAAGCTTTGGCAGCCCCCGCTAATATTAATGCGCTCATTTTGGGGATTATAAGCCAATAATTGCAGCTGACTGGCGCTGTCTGGCAGGGCCAGAAGCAAGGGCTGTTGGTGCAGTCTGCGCTGCAGTGCCACAAACACAATATCGGCTTCTGACTGGCGCATCTTGTTATGGCTCAGAGGTCGATAGGCATGCTGAGATATTTCAGCAAAGGGCACAGAGTTGAGGCGTTTGTTTTGTGGTCTGTAACTGCAGTTTGAAAAGGGCAGGCCTGTCTCAGCATCGAATAGCACATGGGCTGCGGTAACGATAATTGATGGCCTGCCGCGGTTTGTGCTGGGGTTAGCGCTGACTAGCGTTGCTGTACCCCGAAGGCCGCCATCACAAAATACTGTGCCCACTGCTTTTAAAAGTTGGGCTGGTGGGTCAGTGCGACTGTCTTCGATACCATTATCGGGATCGCCATCACCAAATACTGCGCTGTAGCAAAATGCCGGCAAAAGTAACAACAGTGCTGCGAGGTAGAGAGGCAATTTACAGGGGATCTGGCGCAAGCTGATAGTCAATGGGTCTAACCCATATCGCCCCACAGCGATTGAATAATACTGATAGCCGCCAATGGCGCTGTCTCTGTGCGCAACACCCTGGGCCCAATCGCCAGAGCCTGATAGCTGGCCGCTAATGCCTGCTCAATCTCTGTATCGCTAAGTCCACCCTCTGGGCCAATTAGCAGGGCAATCTGGTTACTACTATTGGTCATTTCAGCCAGTCGCTGCTCAGTGCGATGATGCAGTACTAGCTTTAAATCTGAGGTACAGGATTCCAGCCATTGGCCGAGATTGACGGGCGAATTGATAACCGGAATGGTATTGCGCTGCGACTGCTCGCAGGCGCTAATGGCCACTTGCTGCCAGTGGGTTAGTCTTTTTTTCAGGCGCTCAGCGCTCAGTTTAACCTCACAGCGGGAGGTGAACAGGGGGGTAACTTGGCTAACTCCCAGCTCTGTGGCTTTTTGCACAATCCAGTCCATGCGCTCCCCGCGGGAGATACCTATCGCCAGGTGCAGATTTAGGGGAGACTCTTTATCGCTATCAATAAAGCCGGAAATGCTGGCGGAGGCGCGACCTTTCTTAGCCTGGGTAAGCTGAGCAGAGTACTCCCCACCCTGGCCATTAAACAAAATGATTGCCTGACCTGCACTCATGCGAAGCACTGAGGTTAGATGCCGAGCGGCACCTTCATCAAGGTCGATGTCGGTGCCAACGGTCAGATTTGCGCTGGTATAGATTCGCGGAATGCGCATGGCTCACCCGTAACTTAGAGGGCCTTGGTAGGTAGCCCCAGATTACGACACAGGGTATCAGTAATTTGCCACTGGTTCATGGTATAAAAATGTAAACCAGGTGCGCCCCCGGCCAACAAGGTTTCACAGAGACGAGTTACTACGTCCAAACCATATTTAACCAGTTCTTCGGGATTATCTGCGCGCTCTTTAAGTTGCCAGCGCAGCCAGCGCGGGATATCAGCGCCGCAGTTATCGGAGAAGCGAATCAGATTATGGTAATTGGTCAGAGGCATGATGCCGGGCAGTATAGGCTGATCAATACCCAACTTGGCGCACTCATCTAAATATCTAAAGTAGGCATCTGGATTATAAAAATATTGACTGATAGCACCGTTGGCACCTGCCTTAAATTTTTCTCCAAGCCAGTAAATATCTTTGCTGTAGCTTTCGGCCTCCGGATGAATCTCTGGATAAGCGGCTACATAAATTTCAAAATGGTCACCAGTGTGCTGACGAATCAGAGACACTAGCTCATTGGCGTGCACCAGCTGTTTGGTGCCGCCGATACCTGAGGGTAGATCACCGCGAAGGGCAACCAATTTATTGATACCTGCGTCTTTGTAGGATTGCACCAGTTCAATTACATCCTGCTCGGCATCACCGCCAAAAGACAGATGGGGCGCTGCGTTGTAGCCCTCTGCCTGTAGACTGAGCACGATATTTTTGGTGGTATCTCTGGTCGAGCCGCCGGCGCCATAGGTCACTGAATAAAATTCAGGATTAAATTTGTTTAGCTCAGTAGCGGTGGTTTTAAGCTTGGCTATCCCTTCTTCAGTTTTTGCTGCGAAGAATTCAAAGCTAATGTGGGGGTTGTTCGTCATGAAACTTGCTTCCTGATTACTAATGGAATCTGGATCCAGCCTTTAAATTGCAAAGCGCCGGATCCAGACTTGGAGCGATTAATACTTGTAGCTATCGCCTTTAAATGGACCTTCCACAGGCACATTAATATAGTCTGCCTGGGCCTGAGTCAGCTTGGTAATCACGCCGCCAAAGCCGCCGACCATGTGGCGGGCCACTTCTTCATCAAGGTGCTTGGGCAGCACTTCAACCCGTAGCATCTCAGTCTTGGTGGCGTCATCCTGCGCCGCGAACTTTCGCCCGTACAGCTCGATCTGTGCCAGCACCTGGTTGGCAAAAGAACCGTCCATAATACGGCTGGGGTGACCTGTAGCATTGCCCAGGTTAACCAGGCGGCCTTCTGCCAGCAGCAGCAGATGATCATTGTTAGCGCGGTTGCGATAAACCTTATGTACCTGAGGTTTAACCTCTTCCCACTCCCAGGTGCCACGCATATAGGCAGTATCGATCTCGTTATCGAAGTGCCCAATGTTACAAACAACACAGCCGCTCTTAAGAGCAGACAAAATATCTGAGTCGCAGACATTAAAGTTACCCGTGGTGGTTACCAGCATATCGGTATTTGACAGCAGTGCACTGTTAACACCTTTGGCTGCATCGCCATCGTTGTAGGTTGAAACCACCTCAAAGCCATCCAGACAGGCCTGCATGGCACAGATAGGATCGCATTCAGTAACCTTTACAATCATGCCTTCCTGACGCAGAGACTGGGCAGAGCCTTTGCCTACATCACCGTAGCCCACAACAACCGCTTTCTTTCCTGACAACAGATGGTCTGTGGCACGTTTTACTGCATCGTTGAGGCTGTGGCGACAGCCGTACTTATTGTCACACTTGGACTTGGTTACCGAGTCGTTTACGTTGATAGCCGGTACTTTAAGCTCGCCGGCTTCCAGCATTTCATACAGGCGATGCACGCCGGTTGTAGTCTCTTCAGTAATGCCGTGAACAGCTTCCAACACCTGTGGGTATTTCTGATGCAGCAATGAGGTTAGGTCACCACCGTCATCGAGAACCATATTGGCATTCCAGGGCACGCCATCTTTTAACACCTGTTGCTCGAGGCACCACTCATACTCTTCCTCTGTCTCACCTTTCCAGGCAAAAACCGGGGTGCCATTGGCAGCGATTGCCGCGGCAGCATGGTCCTGGGTTGAGAAGATATTGCATGAGGTCCAGCGAACTTCAGCGCCCAGCGCTTCCAGAGTCTCGATCAAAACCGCAGTCTGAATGGTCATATGGATACAGCCGAGAATTCGCGCGTCGGCCAGTGGCTGTTCTGCGCGATATTTCTCGCGCAGAGCCATCAGAGCGGGCATTTCGGTTTCGGCGATAGCGATTTCTTTCTTGCCCCAATCAGCCAGACTGATATCTGCAACCTTATAGTCGCTGTTTGTGGATTGTACGGTTACTGTCATTTCTATTTGCCTTTAAAAAAATAATTAATTGCGGTTACAGAGCTTTCTTAAGCGCTTCAACCTTGTCGGTTTTTTCCCAGGTAAAGTTGGCTTCTTCTCGGCCAAAGTGTCCGTAGGAAGCCGTGGGCTGGTAGATGGGTCGACGCAGGTCTAGCATCTCAATCAGACCGCGAGGTCGCAGATCAAAGTTATCGCGAACCAGAGCTGTAATTTCTTCGTCGGACAGCTTGCCAGTACCATAGGTTTCAATACTGATAGATGTTGGCTCAGAGACACCGATGGCATAGGACACCTGAATTTCACAGCGATCGGCCAGACCAGCGGCAACAATATTTTTGGCTACATAGCGGCCTGCGTATGCTGCAGAGCGATCTACCTTGGTGGGATCCTTGCCGGAGAAAGCGCCACCACCGTGGTGAGCCATGCCACCATAGGTGTCTACAATAATTTTGCGTCCGGTCAGACCACAGTCGCCCATTGGACCGCCAATAATAAACTGGCCTGTTGGGTTAATGTGGTACTGGGTATCTGCGTGTAACCATTCTGCGGGCAGCACATGGTTAATAATCTCTTCGCGCACGGCCTCTTGTAAATCTGGCAGACTGATATTTGGTGCATGCTGAGTCGACAGTACCACCGCATCAATTGCTACAGGCTTGCCCTGATCGTAGCGCAGGGTTACCTGGCTTTTCGCATCTGGACGTAACCAGGGTAGTACACCATTTTTACGCAGCTGAGCCTGGCGTTCCACAAGGCGGTGTGAGTAGAAAATTGGCGCTGGCATAAGCACCTCAGTTTCGTTGCTCGCGTAACCAAACATTAGGCCCTGATCGCCAGCACCAATGTCTTTGTCTTCGGCTTCATCTACACCCTGGGCAATGTCTCCAGACTGCTTACCAATAGCATTGAGTACTGCACAGCTATTGCCATCAAATCCAACATCTGAGCTGTCGTAACCAATCCCGGTGATCACATCGCGAACGATTTGTTCAAGGTCAACATAGGTATTGGTGCGTACCTCACCAGCGATTATCGCCATGCCAGTTTTGACCATAGTTTCTACCGCTACGCGCGAGTTGGGGTCATCTTTAATAATGGCATCCAAAACGGCATCGGAGATTTGATCAGCCATCTTATCCGGATGTCCCTCGGACACAGATTCAGATGTGAATAAATTGTAAGTAGACATAAGTTAAACTTTCCTGTTTTAAGTATTGCCCGCCGTCGGCTCTTGGCGGAGTTAGTTGAAATTAATCAGCTTTTTAGAAACTGTCGCAGCTGAATACGGAAACCATTGCGCTGGGCCAGGTACAGGCTATTACCCTCTGTTAGCTTGACACTACTCGTCCAGCGAGTTAATTCCTGGGGCTCGAAACCAAGCCACAGATCACCACAGGCCTTTTTGACCCACTCTTGATCATGGGCGCAGAGATCGGTTATCAGCAGCACACCCCCGGCGTTAAGAAGCTGGGCACAGTCACTGATAATCTCTGATGGTATTGCCACATGGTGCAGCACCATATTGAGCGAAACGCAGTCACTGCTGACCTGTTGATCGAGAGCTACAGAGGTGTCGCCCAACACAAAGCTAATATTGTCGAGGCCAAGCTCTTTTGAGCTGTTGCGACAGCGCTCCAGCATCTCTGCTGAATTGTCCAGTGCGGTAACCTGACCAAAGCGGCTAGACAATTTACCCAGGAATTGTCCGTAACCAGGGCCAATCTCCAAGGCAGATCGAGTATTTGTCAGGCTACTATCCAGAAAGCTCTCAACACTGTCGCCATAGTCTGTCCAGCTGGCAATTAAATCCTGGTTCTGCTCGAAACGTGCGGCATTTTGATTGAAAAAAGCCACGGAGGCAGCGGAGCGCTCATGGTTAATACTCTCAAGCCGGTTGCGCAGCCCTGGGTCTAAAGCAGCTTCGTCGATAGTATGAAAGAGGGTCTGGTGCAGGGGCTGCAAATCCGCGTCTGGATGTGCCTCAGAGCGTCGGTAAAAGATAGTTGTGCCCTCACGGCGTGTTGCGACCAGGCCTGAATTAGCCAGGATCTTAAGATGATGGCTCATAGCTGGCTGACGGATATCAAAAACCTGACACAGTTCCAGCACACCATAGGCATTTTGCTGCAAGACTTTCAGAATCTGCATGCGCAACGGGTCCCCAGCAGCTTTGCAAAGTGCTGTTATAGCATTGGTATCAGTCGCTGAGCGCGGCTGACTGTCAAGCTGGCTGAGGTTATTCATGGGCCGGGACTTTATCACAGCAGCTTTTGTATATCAAAATATTTTTATATATAGCGAGGGTCGAGGGCTGGCCTCAGTATCTGAAGCCCCCCAAAAGAGCAGTAAATACCGAATATTGGTTTACTGCTCACTGAGTCTGGGAGACAATACGCGCTCTATAATTTCCCGTTTCAGGAGTGATATTTCATGGCCTCACGCAGAGACCTTGCCAACGCTATTCGCGCCCTCAGTATGGATGCTGTACAACAGGCTAACAGTGGACATCCAGGTGCCCCCATGGGTATGGCAGATATTGCAGAAGTCCTCTGGAACGACTATCTAAGGCACAATCCGGCCGATCCTGCCTGGGTTAACCGCGATCGCTTTGTGCTGTCCAACGGCCATGGCTCTATGCTGCTTTATTCGCTACTACACCTCAGTGGCTATGATCTGCCAATTGAGGAGATTAAAAACTTCCGTCAGCTGCATTCCAAGACGCCCGGTCACCCTGAATATGGCTACGCGCCCGGTGTAGAGACCACTACTGGCCCCCTGGGTCAGGGCATCAGCAATGCTGTGGGCATGGCGCTGGCAGAAAAGGTCTTGGCGGGCCAGTTTAATCGCCCCGGTCACCAGATTGTTGACCACAACACCTACACTTTCCTTGGTGATGGCTGCCTAATGGAAGGTATTTCTCACGAGGTATGCTCTCTGGCCGGCACCCTGAAGCTGGGTAAGTTAGTCGCATTCTATGACGATAATGGCATTTCCATCGATGGTGAGGTTGAGGGCTGGTTTAGTGATGATACGCCAGCACGCTTTGAATCCTATGGCTGGCAGGTTATCCCCAATGTGGATGGCCATGATAGCGATGCTATTAAAGCTGCAATTGAACAGGCTCGCGCCGAGACCGGCAAGCCCACATTAATATGCTGCAAAACCATTATTGGTTTTGGCTCACCAAACAAGCAGGGTAAAGAAGACTGCCATGGCGCGGCACTGGGTGTGGACGAAGTTGCATTGACCCGTGAGCAGCTGGGTTGGGAGCATGGGCCATTTGAAATCCCAGCTGATCACTATGCTGGCTGGAACGGCGTTGATAAAGGTACTGCCGCGCAGGCGGCCTGGAATGAACAGTTGGCAGCCTATCGTGCAGCCCACCCAGAGCTGGCCGCTGAATTTGAGCGTCGATCCAATGGCGACTTGCCTGCAGACTTTAGTGCTCAGGCTGATGCCTATATTCAAGAGTGCCAGGACAAGATGGAAAAAGTGGCTTCGCGCAAAGCATCGCAGAACTGCCTCAATGCCTATGGCCCATTGCTGCCAGAACTTCTGGGCGGCTCAGCCGATTTGGCGGGTTCTAACCTGACTATCTGGTCTGGCTCTAAAGATATTACTGGTGACAATGCCGACGGCAACTACATCTATTACGGTGTGCGCGAGTTTGGTATGAGCGCCATGATGAATGGCATCGCCCTGCACGGCGGCTTTATTAACTACGGCGCTACCTTCCTGATGTTTATGGAATACGCCCGCAATGCCGTACGTATGGCGGCCCTGATGAAGCAGCAGAGCATTTTTGTTTACACCCACGACTCAATTGGTTTGGGCGAAGATGGCCCCACTCACCAGCCGGTTGAACAGTTGAGTGCATTGCGCTCCACGCCCAACCTGCATACCTGGCGTCCCTGTGACACAGTGGAGTCTGCGGTAAGCTGGAAGAGTGCTATTGAGCGCCGCGATGGCCCGGCTGCACTGGTATTTAGCCGTCAAGGCCTTGCGCCAATGCCCCGCGATGCAGAGCAGGTAGCGGCGATCGCTCGCGGCGGTTACATTCTCAAAGACTGCGATGCACCTCAGGCAATTTTGATTGCCACAGGTTCAGAAGTTGAGCTGGCGGTTAATGCGGCTGATGAGCTGGCAAGCAGAGGTATTGGGGTCCGTGTTGTGTCCATGCCCTGTGCCGAAATTTTCTCAGCACAGGATGCTGCCTATAGAGATTCAGTGTTAACCCCGGCTATTCGCGCGCGAGTGGCTGTGGAAGCCCTGCATGCTGATTACTGGTACAAATTTGTCGGTCTTGATGGCCGCGTAGTGGGCATGCGCAGCTTTGGTGAATCTGCACCGGGCGGGGAGTTGATGAAAGAGTTTGGCTTTACCGTCGACAATGTAGTGAGCAATGTTATGGAAGCGATTGGTTAATGATTCGCGTAGCCATTAATGGCTATGGCCGTATAGGCCGTTCAGTTTTGCGGGCCCTCTATGAATCTGGGGCTCGTGACTCTGTGCAGGTGGTGGCAATCAACGAACCAGCTGACAGCAAAACCATTGCCCATTTGACCAGATACGACTCTACTCATGGTCGGTTCCCTGGCTCGGTTGATGGAAGTGATCACTCACTTACAATTAATGGAGACAGTATCCAAATCCTACATAAGGAGCAGTTGGATCAACTGCCTTGGGGCGATCTGGGCATTGATCTGGTGCTGGAATGCAGTGGCAGCTTTAGCGATCGCCAGACAGCTGAGCTGCATTTGGCCAGCGGTGCCAAACGGGTATTATTTTCGCAACCGGCCGAACCCACAGTGGACGCCACCATTGTTTATGGGATCAATCAACACCTGCTAAATGCCGATCAGACCATTGTGTCTGCTGCCTCTTGCTCGACCAACTGCGTGGTACCAGTTATCAAAGTGCTCAATGACAGATTTGGCATAGAGGGCGGGGTAATCACCACCATTCACTCGGCTATGAATGATCAGCCAGTGATAGATGCCTATCATCACACCGATCTCCGTAAAACCCGCGCCGCCATGCAGTCAATTATTCCAGTTGATACAGGCCTGGCACTGGGTATAGATCGCCTGCTGCCAGAACTTACTGGCCGCTTTCAGGCCCAGGCAATGCGGGTGCCCACAGTCAATGTGTCAGCTATTGATCTATCGATTATGCTCGATACTCAGGTAGATGGTAGTGCTGTTAATGCCGCCCTGCAGGCCGCTGCTGCTGGTGAGCTTGAGGGAGTGCTTGGCTATACCGAGGAACCTTTGGCCTCCTGCGACTTCAACCATGATCCGCGCAGTGGCATTGTGGATGCCAGCCAAACCAGGGTAAGCCAGAAAAAATTAGTTAAAGTGTTAATCTGGTTCGATAACGAATGGGGTTACGCTAATAGAATGCTCGACACCATGCTGTGCTGGTACCAATTACCCGCAGTGCACAGCTGAACACCATCAACTGCTAATAATCAACACTGAAAAGGATAACAATGACTCTCAAGCTAATGACCGACTTGGATTTAACTGGCAAACGGGTACTGATTCGCGAAGATTTGAATGTACCTATTAGAGAGGGCGTTGTCACCAGCGACACCAGACTGCGGGCTGCACTACCCACTATCAAGCTGGCTATGACCGCTGGCGCTAAAGTTATCTTAATGTCACACCTGGGCCGCCCCACAGAGGGCGAATATGACCAGCAATACAGCATGGCTCCAGTAGCCAAGCATCTGGGACAGCTTTTGGGCCAGCCAGTGCGTCTAGAGCAAAGCTGGGCCAATGGCCTTGAGCAGACCAATGGTGAGCTGGTGATGCTGGAAAATGTTCGCTTTAATCCTGGCGAAAAGAAAAACGACGATACCCTGGCCAAAAGCTATGCCAAGCTCTGTGATATTTTTGTCATGGATGCCTTTGGCACGGCCCATCGCGCCCAGGCCTCAACTCATGGGGTAGCCAAATATGCACCTCTAGCCTGCGCTGGCCCGCTGCTTGCCAGGGAGTTGGACGCTCTGGAGAAAGCCATAGCCAATCCGGCTGCCCCGGTGGCTGCTATAGTCGGGGGGTCCAAGGTGTCGACCAAGTTAATGGTGCTGGAAACATTGGCCGACAAGGTTGATCAGTTAATCGTCGGCGGTGGTATCGCCAATACTTTTTTAGCGGCGGCCGGCAAACCCGTTGGCAAGTCACTCTATGAGCCAGATTTAATCCCCGCCGCCCAGGCGCTAATGGACAGAGTCAATATTCCTCTGCCCACTGATGTGGTGGTAGGCAAAGAATTTTCCGAGGCCGCCGAGGCAAGAATAGTCGCCGCCGAAGACGTCGCCGACGACGATATGATTTTTGATATAGGACCAGACTCGGCCAGAAATCTGGCGGGCATCATCGCGTCTATGGGCACAATTATTTGGAATGGCCCTGTAGGAGTGTTTGAGTTTGATCAGTTTGGCGAGGGCACCAAGGCAATCTCCCTCGCCATTGCTAAAAGCGCTGGCTTTTCCATTGCCGGGGGCGGAGATACCCTTGCTGCTGTGGATAAATATGACATCACCGAACAGGTATCCTATATTTCCACAGGAGGTGGTGCATTTTTAGAATATGTTGAGGGCAAAGAGTTACCTGCTGTTGCTGTACTGGAGCAGCGGGCCAAAAGCTAGACCATTGATTTAAGGGAAGGAAGAGACCATGGCATTAATTTCATTGAGACAGATGCTAGACCACGCCGCGGAGCACGACTACGGGGTACCTGCATTTAACGTCAATAACCTTGAACAGATGCGCGCCATTATGCTGGCCGCAGAGCAGACTGACAGCCCAGTCATAGTTCAGGCTTCAGCTGGCGCCCGCAAATATGCCGGCGCGCCATTTTTGCGCCACCTGATACAGGCTGCCGTTGAGCAGTGGCCAGATATTCCAGTCTGTGTCCATCAGGACCATGGTACCAGTCCAGCTATATGCCAGCGTTCCATTCAGCTTGGTTTTACCTCGGTGATGATGGATGGCTCGCTGATGGAAGATGGCAAGACGCCATCCAGCTATGAATATAATATTGATGTCACTAAACGCGCCGTTGCAATGGCCCATGCCTGTGGCGTCTCTGTGGAAGGTGAGCTTGGTTGTCTGGGATCGCTGGAGACTGGACAAGCAGGTGAAGAAGATGGCGTGGGTGCCGAGGGCACGCTGACCCATGACCAGATGTTGACTGATCCGGAGGAGGCTGCAGATTTCGTCTCTAAAACCCATGTAGATGCCCTGGCCATTGCCTGTGGTACCAGCCATGGAGCCTATAAATTTAGCCGTCCACCCACGGGTGACATTCTGGCCATCGACCGCATCAAAGAAATTAATAGGCGCATACCTGGGACTCATCTGGTAATGCACGGGTCCTCATCTGTGCCCCAGGAATGGCTGGCAATTATCAACCAATACGGCGGGGAAATCCCTGAGACCTACGGTGTGCCCGTCGAGCAAATATGCGAAGGCATCAAGCATGGTGTGCGCAAAATAAATATAGATACCGATCTGCGTCTGGCCTCCACTGGCGCCGTGCGCCGCTATCTGGCTGAAAATCCCGCGGCATTCGATCCGCGCTCTTACCTGAAAGAGACCATCACTGCCATGCGTGATATCGCAGTGGCAAGATATGAGGCCTTTGGTACGGCGGGCAATGCCAGTAAGATAAAAGCGCTAAGTCTGGACGCAATGACTGGGCGCTATGAGGCGGGTGAGTTGAACCCAAAAATAAACTAAGTCCAGTGATCAGCCAGTATAGGCACTGCTGGCTAATGGGCTACGGCCTGTGCAGCCGATAATAATTACAAGAGAGCATTATGATGGATATGATCTATCCAGTTTTTACCCTAGTTATCTTTACCTTTGTGGTCTCTGCCGCCGTTGGTACATCGCGGCTGCTCAGTGTGCGCCGGCGGGAGATAAACCCAAGGTACTATTCTCTGATGACCGGCGACACTCCGCCAGACTATGTTCAGAAGCTGGGGCGTAACTATGCCAATCTACTGGAAATGCCCGTGCTGTTTTATCTCTTGGGTGCTCTGGTGATAGCTCTGGATATTAACCATCAGGCGCTGACCAACTGTGCCTGGTTGTATGTGGCCCTGCGCTTTGTTCATAGTGGCATCCATATCACTTACAACAATGCTGTACATCGTTTAATGGTATTCGTTTTGTCAGTACTCACTCTGCTGACTATGTGGATACAGTTATTTTCACTGCTGGGGTAGGGGTTTATGAGTATTGATACAGTGGCAGTATGGCACCAGCTGGCCAAAGACCGCGACGTGGTTGGCCTGGACTCTCTGCTGCATAAGGATGTAGTTTTTCACTCGCCAGTTGTGCACAGCCCACAGGTTGGCAAGAGTATTACCACTAAATATTTATCTGCAGCCTTTGAGGTATTCTTTAATGAGAGCTTTGTCTATGTGCGCGAAGTCCATGGAGACGGGCATGCCATGCTGGAATTTGAGGTGGAAATTCAGGGAGTGGTGGTCAACGGAGTGGATATGATCAGCTGGAACCAGGATGGTCTGATCACAGATTTTAAAGTTATGATCAGGCCTCTCAAGGCTGTCAATATAATCCATCAAAATATGGGAGCCATGCTTCAGGCTCAACCGTCCTAGCAAAGCTTTGAGGAGACGGCCACCATGATATTTAGAGCCGCATTATTGCTAATTTCTGGCCTAATGGTCATCTCAGCGGTCGCAGCAGAACCAGAGCCCGTTTCACCAACCCCCCCCTATTTATTTGTGCTAGGCGTGGCTCAGGATGCCGGGTATCCCCAGGCAGGATGCTATCAGCCCCATTGCATGCGAGGTTGGGAAAATCTAGAGTTGCGCCGCGGTGCTACGTCCATCGCACTGGTAGATCCTGCGGCCAAGGCCAAGTATCTATTTGACGCCACGCCCAATTTACCAGAGCAGCTCTATGCGCTGGAAGAGGAGGCGCCCTCAGCCCAGTATTCATTGGCTGGGGTATTTTTAACCCACGCCCATATTGGCCATTATGCAGGGCTGATGTTCTTTGGCCATGAGGCCATGGGTGGCAAGCAGATTCCTGTGTATGCCATGCCGCGTATGCAAAACTATCTAACCACCAATGGCCCGTGGAGCCAGTTGGTCAGCTACAACAATATTGCGCTGCAAACCCTACAGCATAATAAGCCAGTTGAGTTTGCCAATATCAGTGTTACCCCCATACTGGTTCCTCATCGCGACGAATTCTCAGAGACCGTGGGCTATGTGATTTCTACGCGCCACAAGTCGGCGCTGTTTATTCCTGATATTAACAAGTGGTCGGTTTGGGAAACTGATCTTGCCGAGATTATTCAAACAGTGGACTATGCGTTACTCGATGCTACTTTTTTTGGTGATGGTGAATTGCCAGGGAGAGATATGTCAAAGGTGCCTCATCCTTTGGTGACTGAAACCATGGCGACCCTCAACCATCTGTCGGCTCACCAGCGCAATAAAGTTTGGTTTATCCATATGAATCATACAAACCCTCTGCTTGATCCCAGCAGTAGAGAATCGCAACTGGTACGATCAGCTGGCTACAATATTGCCGAACAGGGCATTCGTCTGCCACTTTAATCTCTCCCCTGGCCGCGGTCTTTTTCTATAAATTTTATACTGACAAACGGTCGCCCCCTGAGCCCAAAATTGGTCTATGTTTACTGGACGGCCTAGGCCTGTTTATTTTAAATTGGTTCCATTGGTTAAGTCATTTTGTCGAGATTGTTTTTTGATGATAAGCGCCATCAAAATCTAGATAAAACCCCATTAAAGCGAGAGGTTTCATCATGGAAGATGGCCAGCAAAATACTCTGTCTACCGCTACTGCCGCCAGCGGGGCAGCGGCAAAACCGAGAAAATGGTGGCAGTGGATACTGGTTTATCCCACCTTTGTTATTGCTCTGGTAGGTGCTGTGCCTACTTTTAAAGAGCTCTATGATTCCAGATCCCGCGATGTAGATTTTGGCACCTCCAAAATTGCTGAAATGCGCAATGAAATGTGGCGTAAAAATATGACCTGTGGCATGGCGCCGATGGATCCATTAATCAATGATTTTAATGTGGCCGTTGACGCCACTATCTGTAAGTCTGGCGACGTGCTGATCAGGGTCACCACCCCGGCAAAAAAACAGTTCTTTGAATGGGTCTCTATAGATGCCATTTTTTCCGCCAATGTTTCCAATACTGCCGCACTGAATTTATTTAACAGTGCAATTGCCGATCATGGTGACTGGTCTGAGCCAGACTGGCCAGACCATGATTCGGATTACGACTCGGGCTTTGGCTCAGATAGTCCCTACCCTGGGGCCGTATCCCAATACTATGGTCCCGTGGTGCTCTGCCAAAATTGGATTAACAATGTATTGTTTGTGCGCAGAGTGTCCTATCCAAATCAGGGCTGTTTTGACGAAACCATCAATACTTTTACAGGGCAGGTTGTGAATGTCATTGCAGCGCCCTGTTACTGTTAACGGAGACTCAACAATGCGACATATTATTCAATCACCGGTCATTTTTTTACTGCTTGGCTCAATGCTTTTATGTGGCAATATTTATGCTCAGAGCACTCACTTGCAGGGTGCTGAGGAAGACATAAAACCCAGTCCGCTGATATTGCCAATGGCCCCAGAGATACCCAGAGACTCGTCCGTCCCCATTGATCTCACTGATCAGAAAATCGAGCCGATCCAAGTGGAGCCAAGCGCAGCGAAGCCTGTTGCTGCGCCAGAGTATAAGAAGGCAAAAAAGGAACAGAGCCAGGATTCTGAATAAAGTTTGTTAGAGGCATTGTTGAAAACAAGGAGTTACAAAAATGGATTTATTAGATTCCCAAAATGTAAATAACCGTATTAAAAAACGCACAGTAGCTACAGCGGTTTTAGTCCATCTTTATTTGACCCTGATTACCCTGGGGTTTTGGCTGATCCCTCTGACGCTGTTTGGCATTATCACATCGAGTCTATTGCGCAACGATATTGACGAGGCTAAATCTAGTGCCAACAGTTTCAATAAAGCACTGCCATTTAAATATTTTGGCCAGGTATTTACCCACATCCAGCATGTTTTTCACCACCCGATTAAAATCGAGGAAGATATCTTTGCCACAGTGGAAGCAGAACTTAAAACCAAGACACCAATTGCCGCTTTGGAACCCATGGCAATCACCGACAAAGATAAAGAGTTGAGATCTTTTGAGGAGCGATCTTTTCTCAAGGGCGAAGCCACATCGACGTCGCGCGGCACAACCATTACGTTAATTTTAAACCAGAGTAGCTTCGGTGCTGTGCGCTCCTTTGAATGGCGCGTAATTGTCGGTGGCTATGTGGACAATGATGCTAAATTCAAATTAATTGCCTATTCACCATTCACACTGCTGTTTTGGATTGCTCCCTATCTAAGGCGTGAGACTAACCTGCTGAGCAGGGTACGGACCATCTATTCCAGTGCCTATAATGATATTGATATTTCCACCCAGGTACGTTCTATCAGTGAGACAGTATTTGATGCCATGGTGCTGGCGCTAGAAAAAAACGGCATAGATACCAGTGATCTAAAAGCTCAGAAACTACAGAGCATGAATATCAATATCTCCGGAGGCAAAGTGAATATGGGCAATGTAGTCCAGGGTGCTATGAACAAAATTGGTGCCGCCGTTAAAGGCGCCAAGGCATGAGTAAGTCTAATATGCATATCAATGTCTCTGGGGGTAACGCGGTTATTGGCAACATCAGTCAGGGGCATGGCAACCAATTGTGTGGAGAGCAAGTAAGCTCAATAACTGAGGGGCAATTTGAGAATTTTTACCAGGCTCTGGAAGACTTAATGTCGAACAACCATATCCCTCAGCAGGACTATCTCGCCCTCAAGAACGAAGTTAAGCAACTTCAGCAAAGTCCCTGTCAATCTACAATAGGGTCCTCTCTTGAGGGCCTGTACAAAAAATACGCCTGGGCCACGGCGCCTTTAAAAGCATTGCTGGACATAGTGATAGGCTAATACAATACAACACCAATAAGCACAGGAATAACCACAATGGCCACCCCTTATGCCTTAGTTGCATTGAATATTATCTGTATATTTCTGTGCTATCAGATCGCAGCCAGCCGCAACGCCGATGCGCGCTTTTGGGGGTTTATGGGTTTCTTTTTTGGCCCTCTGGCACTACCCTTTTTGCTCTTCGCCAAGCCAAGAGACAAATAATATGTCGGGCGAAACAGAGTTAAAATCCATACTGCAGGGGCTGTCACCCCAGTTATTAAATGAGACCTACGCATTCTGCACATTGCCCAATGGCAGCTACGGTGACTGTACAGCGGCGGCACCTATTGCCAGTTTCCAGGAGCAGGAGGGTCTGACCCTGGTAGTGCCTCAGGACAGGGCAGACGCCACAGGCTTGGAGTACACAGGGTTATTCCGCTGTATTAGTTTACAGGTGCATTCCAGTCTTGAGTCTGTGGGGCTCACCGCCGTGGTAGCTGGCAAATTAGCGGTCTACGATATCAGTGTCAATATGATAGCTGGTTACTACCATGATCATCTTTTTGTACCAGTGGCGCAGGCCGAGCAGGCGCTGGAATTAATCAACAGTCTAAGCAATCTTTGATTGCTAATCTGTCCCAGTCATAACCATTTTATGGCGAAATAAAAAACCCGACGGCTGAGTAAACTGTCGGGCTTTTGTCGGCGAATAGGCATTTGGCGTATCTAGGTGCCAAATACCCCTTTAAAGAAAAAGAAGAACAGAATAGACAATGCCGCACCTGCCGGCAGGGTAACTACCCAGGAGAGGAAAATAGAGCCAACCATTCTCAGGTTAAGCGCTCCAATTCCCCGTGCCATTCCCACACCTAAAACAGCGCCCACCAATGTGTGTGTCGTGGAAATGGGCAGTCCCGTGCCCGAGGCCAGGACCACTGTGGCAGCAGCCCCAAGCTCGGCGGCAAAGCCGCGGCTGGGGGTGAGTTCGGTAATTTTGCGGCCTATGGTGCCCATCACTTTGAAGCCATAGGTGGCCAGTCCAAAGACAATACCTGCGCCACCCAACAACAGGATCCAGCTGGGCATGGAGCTCTTGGCAGCTATGTCCCCGCCGGCATTCACCACATTGACCACCGCTGCCAGTGGGCCAACCGCATTGGCAACATCGTTGGAGCCATGGGCAAAGGCCATACTGCAGGCGGTAAATATCATCAGCACGGCGAACACTTTCTCTACATTGTAGAAGCGGTTGTCTTCCTCTTTGCTGGTATCGCGCTCGACCTTGCTGAGCAGATAGGTGCCGATAATCGTGACCAGGATGCCGAAGCCTGCGGCGACAAGCACATTTTCTCCGTAGGACAGCTTGATACCAATGTCTTTAAATACATGTTTTAACCCTTTTAACAGGGTCACCATGGCCATCAGAAAGCCAACAGCGAACATATACATCGGGGCGTATTTTTTAGCGCGATCAAACGGGTTGTCCTGAATCAGAATCAGGCGCTGAACGCTTCTGAAAATGGCAAATGAGATAGTGCCAGCCATCACTGGTGAAACCACCCAGCTAGCGACAATGGTGCTCACTTTAGACCAGTTGACCGCATCATAGGACACGCCTACAGCGGCAAAGCCAACAATGGCACCGACAATACTGTGGGTAGTGGAAACAGGCCAGCCCATAAAGCTGGCCACGGCCAGCCAAGTGCCTGCGGCCAGCAGTGCCGAGAGCATGCCGAATACCAGCAAATCTGGTTGGTCAGTGAAGACTGCCGAGTCCACAATGCCTTTGCGAATGGTGGAGGTTACTTCTCCGCCGGCTAGATAGGCTCCGGCAAATTCAAATACCATAGCGATAAGAATCGCCTGCTTGATGGTCAGCGCCTTGGAGCCCACAGAGGTACCCATGGCATTGGCCACGTCATTGGCGCCCACACCCCAGGCCATAAAGAAGCCAAAGGCGGCGGCCATAAGAATCAGGATGGTGCCGTATTCGGTAAATAATTCCATAGTTAGAGGTCCGGAAGTTGGTTATTTGGCGAGTAAAAGCTCGAGGCTATTGCCCACGCGCTCAGCGGTATCTGCAATGGCACCTATATTATCTATGGTGCTGTACAGGAACATCACATCAACTGGAGGCATATCTGCTTCCAGCTTGAACAGGCGGTGGCGGAGCTTGCGCTCTTTTTTGTCGACCTTCTGTTCCTGAGCGTCCAGCTCGCGTATTAACTTTTGTACAAACTTCACTTCCTGGCCTATAAAGCCTGTCTCCAACAGCTCGTCCAGCTCATTGATGGCTTTAAGCGCTTTCTCACAGGTTTCTATGGCGCTTTTTACAAAGCCGATAAGATCGGCCTGCAGTGCGGTAGGTATATCCATTTCGCGACCTAGCACAATGCCGCAGACGTCTTTCGCCATATTGGCAATTTCATCTTGCTGGGCAAGGATATTGAGCAAATCTGTGCGCGAAACAGGCATAAACAGACTCTTGGGCATGTTCAAGCGGAACTGTTTCTTTAACTCGTCGGCACGATTTTCCTGCTCGGCAATTTGGTCAAAGGTCGCACTGGCTTTGTCCCATTTATTGGTAATTACCGCATCAAAGAAGTTTTCAAGCTCAGCCGCACAGCCCACAGCCAGCGACATATGTTCTTGAAGTGGTTTGATCGGCGACTTGCCAAACAGGTTAGAAATTGGATTACTAAATGCCATACTGCCATCCTCTTAATTTCTTCGCAGTATAGGGGTTTGTCATAAAAATGAAACATTTATGACATAAACATAAGAGATCCTTTAGCCTATCAGGCCTGAGCGTATTGCTCACTGTGACTCAGCCAGCGAGCAATCAGCCTATCTGCCAAATCAGGACGATTGAGGAGCAGACTTTCCGCCAGATGTTTAATATGAGGAAGCATATGGGCATCCCGTTGCAGATCGGCAATATGCAACTGCATATCTCCGGTTTGGCGAGTTCCCAACACTTCACCAGGGCCGCGCAACTCAAGATCTTTCTCGGCAATCTTAAAGCCGTCATTGGTTTCACGCATGGTTTTAAGGCGTGCACTGCCATTGCCAGAAATGGGTGGGCTGTAGAGAAGAACACAGTGGCTGCTCTGCGACCCTCGACCAACGCGACCGCGCAGCTGGTGCAGCTGTGAGAGCCCCAGGCGCTCGGCATTTTCGATAATCATCAGACTGGCGTTGGGCACATCCACACCTACTTCGATCACCGTGGTGGCCACTAGTAGATTGATCTCTCCGGATGTAAAGGCCTCCATAATCTCCAGTTTTTCTCGGGGCTTAAGCCGACCATGGATAAGGCCAATGCTGAGGCCGGGCAACATTAACTGCAGTTCACTGGCGGTTACCTCGGCTGCCTGAGCCTCGAGGACATCAGACTCTTCAATCAATGTGCACACCCAGTAAGCCTGTCGACCCTGGGTGCAGGAGACGCGCACCCGCTCAATAATATCGTTGCGCCGCAGATTGCTTAACACCACAGTTTCTACTGGCGTGCGGCCCGGTGGCAGCTCATCAATCACTGAGCAATCAAGATCAGCATAGGCACTCATGGCCAGTGTTCTGGGGATAGGCGTTGCCGTCATAATAAGCTGATGAGGAGCGGGGCCATTGATCACCGGTCCCTCCGGACTAAAGCCCTTATTGCGCAGAGCCAGTCGCTGGTGCACGCCAAAGCGATGCTGCTCATCAATAATGCTCAGCCCCAGGTCGTTAAATACCACAGTCTCCTGAAACAGAGCATGGGTGCCTATAACCATCTGCGCCTGACCCTCTGCGATAGCCTGCAGCTGCACTTCTCGCGCCTTGCCTTTGACCTTGCCGGTGAGAAAGGCAATGCGAATACCCAATGGTCGCAGCCATTGCTCAAAATTAACCCGGTGCTGGTCAGCGAGAATTTCTGTGGGTGCCATCAGTGCCGCCTGCCTGCCATTGGCTATGGCCTGTATGGCTGCCAGAGCGGCCACCACCGTCTTGCCAGAACCCACATCACCCTGTACCAGGCGCAACATGGGAACCGCGGTGCTAATATCCGCACTAATTTCCTGTGCGACTCTTTGCTGGGCCGCGGTCAAGGCGAAGGGTAATTGCTCGAGAAACTTGTTGCGCGCCGATTTATCATCAACTAACAGTGGAGCACGCTGCAGTTGCACCTTTTGGCGCAGGCGCAACAGGCTGAGATTATGGGCAACCAATTCTTCTGCAGCCAGACGCTGCTGTGCTGGATGTTCGCCCTCGGCCAGCAGATGCAGAGCTGTGCCTGGCGGCGGATTGTGCAGCAGGCGCAGGGCGTCGACCAGCGAGTAGGACAGCTGATGTTCTAAATCGCTATCAATATCTGGCGGAATCAATTCGGCGATCCTGTGGCTATTGAGCCTGGTTAATGCCTGACCGCAGAGATCGCGCATACGATTCTGGGTAATGCCCTCAGTGGCAGGATAAATCGGTGTTAATGTCTCCTCCAGCTCGGTCGGGTTTGGGGTGTCCAGATATTGATACTCAGGATGATAGAGCTCTAACCCGGACTTGCCTCGCCGCACTTCGCCAAAGCAGCGCAGTCTGGTCCCTGGTGCAAGGCGCTCTTGCTGGGCGCGGTTAAAGTGGAAAAATCTCAGGGTAATAACGCCGCTGTGATCCTGAATACGGCACACCAGGCTGCGGCGACGACCAAAGACCACGTCACTGGCGCGAATCTCGCCCTCGATCACCACTTCGGTCATAGGCTGAGCACCGCCTATAGCGGTGATTTGGGTACGATCTATATAGCGCAGGGGCAGATGAAACAGCAGATCCTGCAGGCTGTAGAGTCCGAGCTTTTTTAATTTGGTCGCCAGCGCAGGCCCGACGCCAGTCAGGGTTTCTACGCTCAGCCTGTCCAGCCCATTATCGGACATCAGAGGTTTCTCAAACCTGAGCTTTTAACAATATCGGCGCCGGGAAGGTTGCGCTCGTTAATTGCTTTGCGCAGGGCATCAATTGCCTTGTGCCGGGGAAAGCTGGCGCGCCAGGCCAGAGCGGTGGTTCGCGACGGTGCATCACCGGCAAACGGGCGAGTGACCAGGGTATTGCCTCGGTAAGCGGCTCCCAGCGCTGCAGACTGGGGCAGGATGGTAATTCCCAGGCCAGATGCCACCATATAACACAGGGTCTCCAGAGAGCTGCCTTCGGTCATGGTGCGAATGGGTGCGGACTCTGCAGGATGCTGGTTAATATTGGGCAGAGCTTCTATGACCTGGTCTCTAAAGCAATGGCCCTCGCCCATCATCAGTACATTTTCTCCATCCAGATCACTGTGCTCTATAAACTGTTTTGCAGCCAGTGGATGACTATCTGGAAGCAGCACCACAAAGGGCTCCTCATAGAGCGGCTGAACCACTACATCTGGTTCATTAAACGGCAGGGCAACAATAATCACATCGACCTCGCCACTGCGCAGACGCTTGCGTAAGCTACTGGTGTAACCCTCTTCAATCACTAGCGGCATCTGCGGAGCCTGCTTTTGCAGAGGGGGAATAAAATGGGGAAACAAATAGGGGCCAATGGTAAAAATGGCTCCCACATGCAGCGGGCTATTGAGCTGGTCTTTGCCGGAGGTGGCAATATCCCTAATGGCTGCTGCCTCCTCCAGTACGCGCTGAGACTGGGTAATAATCTGCTCACCAATGGGTGTCGGGCGCACACTGCTTTTAGAGCGCTCAAAAAGATCCACGCCCAATTCACTTTCCAGTTTCTTAACCGCTATACTCAGGGTTGGCTGGCTGACATTGCAGCGCTCGGCCGCCTGGCCAAAATGTTGTAGCTGGGCCAGAGTGGTAATGTAGCGGAGCTCGGTGAGTGTCATCTGGTAGTACCTTATGGGCTTATCTAGTGTTTTTATAATAGCTAATACTAATCAAATATGACAGATCAATTAAAAATATTATTTGCCGGCTGTGGCGACATAGCCCAGCGCGCAGCAGCCCGCACTGGGCACCACAGCTATGGGTTGCGGCGCAACCCGCAAGCTCTGCCAGCTAATATTGTACCCATTGCCGCAGATATCACTGATAGTACTGAGCTGGCGTCTATTTTGGATCGCGGCTTTGATGTGGTTGTGGTGACCCTTACACCAGGGGCCTTTACCGAGCAGGCTTACCGGGATTCCTATGTTAGAGCAGCTGAGGCTCTATCTCAGGCAATCGCTGCTACAGAGCACAGCCCCCGCCTAGTTATCTGGGTCTCTAGTACCAGTGTCTATGGCAATAATAATGGCGACTGGGTCAATGAGGACTCTATTACTGCTCCCCAGTCATTTTCCGGGAAACTGTTGCTAGAGGCAGAGCAGTTGATTGCCGGGTTACCCTGTGCTCACTGTATTGTGCGTTTCTCTGGTATCTATGGGCCCGGCCGTACCAGAATGCTCGGCCAGATAAAAGCGGGCAAGGGGCGGCCAGCGCAGCCTGAGCAGTGGAGTAACAGGATTCACAGCGATGACTGTGGCGCTGTACTGGCTCATATCATCCATAGGTTTGCAGCGGGTGAGACAGTGGCTAGCCTGTATCTGGCGACCGACTCTGCTCCAGTGACTCAGCATGATTTGCGTGTTTGGATGGCGGCGCAGATGGGAGTTCAGTTAATAGATGAGCTGGTTGAGCAAAAAGCTGTCAGGCGCTGCAGCAACCAGCGCCTTCTAGACTCTGGGTACAGGTTTATTTATCCCAGCTATAAGGAGGGTTATACAGCCCTGATGGCTGATTAGATAACCAGAATCCCGTCCATCTCTACCTGGGCACCCTTGGGTAACTCATTGACGCCAATGGCGGCACGAGCTGGATAGGGCTCTTGAAAATGCTGGCCCATGATTTCATTGACCAGGGGAAAGTGGCTGAGATCGGTCAGAAAGATATTGAGCTTAACAATATTGCTCAGATCGCCTCCGGAGGCCTCACAGACGGCACTGAGATTTTTAAATACCTGATTAATCTGCGCGCTGATATCACCATCGACCAGGGTCATGGTTTGTGGATCCAGCGGAATCTGCCCCGACAGATAGACGGTATTGTTGACCTTAACGGCCTGCACGTAGGTCCCTATGGCAGCCGGGGCGCTATCTGTATGAATAATGGCTTTATTGGTCATCTGATTCTCCTTGGCTAGATTCAGTTTAGATTGACAGTTACTTGTTTTTAACCCGGTAGACACGGCGCACAGGTTTGAGGCTGCGGGCACGCCGCAGTATGTCGGCCAGATGTATGCGGTCTCTGACAATCAGGACCACATCCACCACGCTGGTAAAGGCATCTTTCTCGGTGACACTGATATTTTCGATGGTCGCATCTTCCTCGGTAATCCTCGAGGCCATTGCTGCGATAAAGCCGCGCTCAGGAGTGAATTCCACCTTTATCTCGACCGGGAATTCACCTTTGACTGCGGAGGACCAGCTGAGTCGCATGCACTTCTCAGGGTTATTGCGTATCTCCTTAAGGTTGCGACAGGTCTCAAGGTGTATCACCAGCCCTTTACCTGGCGTGATATGGCCTAGAATCGGATCGCCAGGTATAGGGTGGCAGCAGCGAGCATATTGCAGCAGCAGACCCTCTGAAGCATCGATAACAACCGGCAATGTCGAGTTCTTTTTGCCGTCGGCAATTTTGCGTTTGGCCGGTGGCACCAGAAGATTGGCGACCGCAAAGGGCACGCTGTTGCCCAGGCCAATCTGCTGCAGCACATGCTCAAAGGTAGGTGCTCCCGTCTCCTTAAGCAGGGTTTTAATCTGCGATTTTTTCAACTCTTTATATTTGGTTCCCAAATTAGCCAGAGCCTGATCAAGTAGGCGTTTGCCCAGATCTACCGATTCATCGTGCTGCTGGTTCTTTAGGAAGTGGCGAATGGCGCTGCGGGCCCTGGCAGTGACTACAAAGTTAAGCCAGTTGGGGTTGGGCTGTGCACCAGCCGTGCTGATAATTTCAATTCTCTGACCACTCTCCAAATGTTCGGACAGGGGTGTGAGCTGGCCGTCCACGCGGCAGGCAATACAGCGATCTCCCAATCCGGTGTGCACCGAGTAGGCAAAGTCGATAGGTGTTGCGCCGGAGGGCAGTTCAACAATAGTACCCTTGGGGGTAAATACATAGATTTCGTCGGGGAAAAGATCGGCTTTAACATGCTCGAGAAACTCCAGGGAATCCCCGGCCTCTTTTTGCATCTCCAGCAGACCCTGCACCCAGCGAGTGGCCCGTCTCTGTTGGCCATCTATATTTTGCTGACCGGATTTGTACTCCCAGTGAGCGGCGATACCATAGTTGGCCATTTTTTCCATTTCTTTGGTGCGGATCTGCACCTCAATCACTACTCCGTGCATGCCCACCAGCACAGTATGCAGAGACTGGTAGCCATTGGCTTTGGGAATGGCGATATAGTCTTTAAACTCACCTGGCACAGGTTTAAACAGGTTGTGCATAATACCCAGAGTTCGGTAGCACTGATCCACATCATCTACCACCAGGCGAAAGGCGAACACATCCATAATATCGCGGAACGACTTTTTCTTTTCGCGCATCTTTCGATAGATGCTCCACAGATGCTTCTCGCGACCTTTGACAGTTGCCGCGAACGACTCATTCTCCAGACGCAGCTCAATGGCCTGATGGATTTCAGTAACAATCTCTTTGCGGTGTTTGCGCGCGGCGGTCATGGCCTCGCGCAGACGGCGATGACGCAGCGGATACATGGCTGCAAAGCCCAGATCTTCAAATTCGAGACGTATATCATTGATACCCAGCCGCTGGGCAATCGGCGCATAGATATCCAGAGTTTCCCGAGCGATTCGTCTGCGCTTTTCTGGCGGCAGTACGCCAAGGGTTCGCATATTATGGAGGCGATCTGCTAGCTTAACCAGCACCACGCGGATATCGCGAGACATGGCCAGCGTCATCTTTTGGAAGCTCTCTGCCTGCTGTTCGGCTTTAGATTCGAACTCAATTTCAGTTAGCTTGCTAACACCGTCCACAAGGTCGGCAACGGTGCGACCAAAGTGACGACTAATCTGACTCTTGGTGGCCCAGGTATCCTCAATAACATCGTGTAACAGTGCAGCGATCAAACTCTCATGATCAAGGTGCATATCGGCAAGGATATTGGCCACTGCAAGGGGGTGAGTAATGTAGGGGTCACCACTCTGGCGCATCTGACCCGAGTGGCACTGTTCTGAGAAGCTGTAGGCGCGCTCTACCTTTTTAACTTCTTTAGCGTCTAGGTAAGAGGAGAGCTTGTCGGTGAGCACTGTAAGCACTGCGGGCTGGCCTCCTCTGTCGGCTGATCTCTCTGGCGAGAGTTTCTTAGGCGGCGGGCTCTTCTGGTGCTTTGGGAGCCTCTGCTGTCTCTGAAGCTTCCAAGCCATCTTGGACTTCTTCAGACTCAACGATCTCATAATCCTGGACTACTTCTGTCAGGATATCCGCTGTTACCAGACCTTCTTCGATTTCGCGCAGGGCAATTACTGTAGGCTTATCGTTTTCTTCCTCTACCATTGGAGGACGACCTTCAGTCGCGATTTGACGCGCCCGCTTTGAGCCGACCATCACCAATTCAAAACGGTTATCTACATGTTCCAGACAATCTTCTACAGTTATACGAGCCATCTTTTTTCCGCCAAACCTAATCAATGAATAAAAAACACACAAACCCGCAGTTAGAAACCCCGCGGGTCGGCAAGTTTACCTGTTGCGGGGGGTTACGACAATAAATCTAACAGTAATTTTTCATGGCGCTCAACTGGAGTTTTGCAGCGCTGGGCAGTAATTATGGCCTCTAACTCCTGACGGGCCGTACTGAAGTCATCATTGACCACCAGATAATCGGCCTCTACATAATGGCTCATCTCTTCGGTAGCGGCAGCAATACGCTGTTCGATTACCTCAGCTTTGTCCTGTCCCCGCCCATTGAGCCGCTCGCGCAGTGCCTTTTTGCTGGGGGGCAGAATAAAGATACTTTGACTCATGGGGAATTTTGTTCGCACCTGTTCGGCGCCCTGCCAGTCGATTTCCAGAATAACGTCAGTGCCACCGTTCAATGTATCCCGAACCCACTGCTCAGAGGTGCCATAAAAGTTGCCAAATACTTCGGCATGCTCAAAAAAAGCACTGTCGGCTACCATGCTAGCAAAAGTATCTTGACTGATAAAATGGTAGTTAACACCGTCAACCTCACCTGGCCTGCAGGCTCTGGTGGTATGGGATACCGAGGCTTGAATATTGTCCATGCGCGCAAGAATCTCTGCCACTAGACTGGTTTTGCCCGCCCCAGAGGGTGCAGAAATAATAAATAGAGTGCCTTGGGCCATAATGTGAAACTAGTCCTTGCCTGAAAATACCTTGGAATTGGGATTATTCCAGATTCTACAGCCAGTGTAATAAAAATTTTAGTTATTGTTTCTGTCCTTGGCTCAAAGGGTCAAAGAGCCGGTTCAGGCATGCGGCCAAACGCACTCCTGCCATCAGCAGGCGCCGCTCTATAATCGGTTGGCTGCGATCTATATAGGACTGGGTTATTGATATGCGCTGGCTCTGAGTTGTTGGGCTGAAACTATAAACCTGACTTCTCAGTGCCTTAGATTCTTTGGCCCAGTCTAAAACACTGGCACTCTGCCACTGGGCAATCTGTTGGTTACTGACTTTATCTAGCTGGCGACTGAATTCCAGGGCTGATTTGGATTCTAGGTCCAAAAGTAAGCTGTCCCAGACCCGGTGCAAATTGGTTGTTGTGCGGTGGCCTGGCCATGTTACCTTTATCCTGTTGCCACCGCGGTCATCTCGGCGGCCCACATGCAGAGGCTGATGAATATCTGCGACAAAATGAATTAAGAAGGCCAGGGCCTCCCGCTGCTCCCGCTCATCTAGATCGGGATTCTGTAACTGGGTATAGAAATAATCCAGGGCCGAGAGCAGGTCACCTTCGCTGTGACGCTCCAAACCACTGAACTGCTCATGGTCATCTATGCTTACATAGTGCCAGTATTTGGATTGTTCCCAGGCGGGCAAGTGGCGGATGGTATCTGGCCAGACAGAGAGCTTGCCCAGGTCAGTGTCAGCTGTTATATCTTTTATTGCCGCGGCTGTTTTTGGGCTGATATGATTCTCGGCAATGGCAACAACAATGCGATGTCCTTGAGCTCCAAATGACAGTGCCTGGCTACAGCACAGCACAAGACAGGCGCAGGTTAGCCAGGCAAAAAACCGTGATTTTAAAATCATGCTCGCTCCAAACTAACAACAATGCAGCTTATTCGATATTCTGAATCTGCTCGCGCATCTGCTCAATTAGAACCTTGAGCTCTACCGAGACCTGAGTGGTTACCGTTGAAATAGATTTTGAACCCAGGGTATTGGCTTCGCGATTTAACTCTTGCATCAGAAAATCCAGTCGCCGGCCAATAGAGTCAGCGCTCTGCAGGGCCAGGCGAATCTCACTGATGTGAGCCTCCAGACGATCAAGCTCTTCATCTACATCGGCGCGGTTGGCAATAATTACCATCTCTTGTTCGAGACGATCCTCGTCCAGCTGAGTTTTGAGATCCCTAAGCTTTTCCTGCAACCGCTGACGTTGATATTCGAGAATGCCGGGCAGTTCGCCACGCACCAGAGCAATCTGGGTTTCAATGCCACTGAGACGCAGCTCAATCATGTCGGCCAGTTTGTCGCCCTCGCGCTGGCGCCCCTGCAGAAGCTGCTCGACTGTAGCTTTAAAGGTTTGTTTCGCAGCCTGGTGCAAGTCCTGGGTATCGATTTCCTGATCCTTGAGAATGCCGGGCATGCGCATAATATCCAAAGGTGATACTGGCGCTGGGTTTTGCAGTTCGGCGGCGACTTTTTCGGCAATATCAACAGTGCGCCTGACCAGTGCCATATCTGCCGCAACCGAGGCGTCGCTATTGTTGAAATTTACCTGCATCGAGCAGTCGACTTTGCCGCGAGTCAAAGCTTTGCGAGCGATTTCTCGCAGCGACATTTCAATTTCACGCATGGTCTCTGGCATGCGAAAGCTGGTCTCCAGAAAGCGATGATTGACTGAGCGCAGTTCACAGGTCACGGAGCCCCAGCTAAACTCTATGGTATTTCTGGCAAATGCCGTCATGCTGCGAGGCATAGTTTTCTCCCATCAAATTTTTTTAGGACGCCATGGTAACAAAGGCGGTCAATGGGTTGGTAGATTTGCTACAATCGCGCAAAATTTTTTAGTCCCCATTCTCAGGAACCCAATATGACTAGACCCAGTGGCCGACGCCCAGAACAGCTTCGACAAGTCAAGATCACTCGCGATTACACCTGCCATGCTGAAGGCTCTGTGTTAATTGAGTTTGGTAACACCAAGGTGATCTGTACGGCCAGTGTTGAAACTGGAGTGCCAAGGTTTTTACGCGGTACTGGTCAGGGCTGGGTCACTGCGGAGTACGGCATGCTGCCTCGCTCTACCAACAGCCGTATGGGTCGTGAAGCGACTCGTGGCAAGCAGAGTGGGCGCACGCAGGAAATCCAGCGACTGATAGGTCGATCGCTGCGCGCAGCGGTAGATTTAAAGCAGTTGGGCGAGCACACCATTAATATCGACTGTGATGTGATTCAGGCGGATGGTGGCACCAGAACGGCCTCCATCACCGGTGCCTGTGTGGCGCTGGTGGATGCTATACGCCACCTGCAGCGCAAAAAAGCCATTACCGGCGACCCGCTGGTGGCTATGATTGCCTCAGTTTCTGTAGGGGTCTACAAGGGCACGGCAGTGTTGGATCTGGACTATCCAGAGGACTCCAATGCAGAGACTGATATGAATGTGGTGATGAATAGCGATGGTGGTTTTATCGAGGTTCAGGGGACAGCTGAGGCAGCTCCGTTTAGTGCAGAAGAGTTAAATCAGATGTTAGATCTTGCTAAGCAAGGTATTGCTGATCTGGTGCGTGTTCAACAGATGGCTCTGGCCCAATAGAGGAAGCGATGATGGATAATTACAAAACACAGTTTATTGATAATGCCCTAAATAGTGGCGCTCTAAAATTTGGCCAATTCAGGCTTAAGTCCGGACGCCTGTCCCCTCATTTTTTCAATGCGGGAGAGTTTTACAGGGGTAAGGCGCTGGCCGCACTGGGGCAGTGCTACGCAGCCGCCATTGTGGAGTCTGGCATTGAATTTGATGTGCTATTTGGGCCCGCTTACAAAGGTATTACTCTGGCCGCGGCAACATCTATAGCACTTGCCGAGCAACATGATATGGATGTGCCATACTGTTTTAACAGGAAAGAAGCCAAGTCTCATGGTGAGGGTGGCACCATTGTTGGTGCACCACTGGAAGGCAAGGTGCTGATTATTGATGACGTGATCACCGCAGGTACTGCCATCAGGGAAGTGATGAGCATGGTAGAGCAGGCTGGCGCCAAAGCCGCCGGTGTTGTGATTGGTGTGGACCGTAAGGAGCGAGGCAATGGACAGTCCTCAGCGATACAGGAAGTTGAGCAGCAGTTCGATATGCCTGTGGTTAGCATTATTGATATTGATGATATTTTGACTTATCTGGAAGCCAAGCCCGATATGCAGCAGCTGGTTGAGCAAATTAAAGAGTACAGGAAAGAGTACGGCGTATGATAAAAGCGGGGCTGGTTCTGACATTGCTGCTGGCCACTGAGGCCCTGGCGACAGAGCTCTACCGCTACCACGACAGCGCGGGCACTGTGGTGACCGCAGACACTATCCCGCCACTGGCTGCCGCCGATGGCTATCAAATCGTCAATCCCCAGGGTCAGGTGCTAAGGGTGATCAAAGCACAGGCTCCAATCGATACAGAGGTTGATTCCAGTGCGCTGGACCAGTATCTGTTAGCCAGCTTTAGCCAGGTTGATGAGGTCAGACAGCGCAAACAGCGAAAGCTGAGGCTGCTGGCCAGAGATATTACCAATGTACAAAATAGTCTAAACAGTCTGATCGACAGGCAAGAGCGGTGGCTGGCAGAGGCGGCCAGCAGTGAAATGGCAGGTGCGCCGATCTCCTCTGATTTGCAGCAAAAGATTCAGCGCGCCCAACTGGAGCGAGCAGAGATGGACAAAATACTGGCAGACCGCCAGCGTGAACTGGTCGCTATCGAGGCTCTGTATATCAGTTATGAGCAGCGCCTTACCCTTTTGCTGGCCCGTCAGTAATTTGTCAGCTGCGATTAATCAAACATCTGCGCGGTCAGCAGTAACCAGTGCTCCTGCCAGTGCTCGGTCGGCAGCTGGGTAAAGCCGCTGCGCACAAACTGACTGACTTTGCCCTCTGTGGTAACCAGCATCAAATTGGCGGCAACGCTCACAGGCACAGTGAGCTTCAAACCATCGCGTATTTCAGCTTCTCGTAAAGCCTGCTTGAGCTGTGACTCCAGGCGATCAAAAAACTGCGCCATGCGCTCATGCAGTCTGTCTGTTTCACCGGTTAGCGCATCGCCATTAAGAATTCTGGTAATGCCAGGGTTCTTTTCGCTAAACGCCAGTACCAGGCTGAGTATGCGATAGCACTGATTAACCGCATCGGGCTCGTCTGCAACAATGGTGCGCACCCGCGCAAAAATAGTCTCTTCAATAAAATCGATCAGACCCTCGTACATACGAGTCTTGCTGGGAAAATGCCGATACAGGGCAGCCTCGGAGACGCCGATTTCTGCGGCCAGGGCGGCAGTAGTTATGCGCCCTCCGCGGGAGGATTCCAGCATACGCGCCAGTGCTTGTAGTATTTCCTGTGCTCGAGAACCTCTTTTGCCCGCCATCACAGTACTCCGTTATCGTCTTGATTGGTGATTAATGTACCCACGCCTTCGTCGGTAAATATTTCAAGCATCACTGCGTGGTCGACGCGGCCATCGATAATATGGGCGCGGGGTACGCCAGACTTGACTGCATCCAGTGCGCAGCCAATTTTTGGTAACATACCGCCGTAAATGGTGCCGTCTTTTATTAGCTCATTAACGCGGCTGACACTCAGGCCAGTCAAAATCTCTCCCTGTTTATCTTGCAGACCTGCGACATTGGTGAGCAGGATCAGCTTTTCCGCCTGCAGTACTTCGGCGACCTTGCCTGCTACCAGGTCGGCGTTAATATTGTAGGAGGCGCCATCAGTGCCCACGCCTATGGGTGCTATCACCGGTATAAAGTCTCCCTGCACCAGCATATCGATCACTGACTTATTAATAGATTCCACCTCACCCACATGGCCAATATCGATAATTTCTGGCACCGACATCTCTGGCGTCTGGTGTGACACCTTCAGTTTTTTGGCGCGTATCAGCTGACCATCTTTGCCAGTAACACCAAAGGCTCTGCCGCCCGCACTGCCAATAAGGTTGACGATTTCTTTATTGATGGTGGCGCCCAGTACCATTTCCACTACATCCATGGTCTG
>JAYPYO010000017.1:0-36389 GCA_038135995.1 Porticoccaceae bacterium | reverse complement strand
TACCATTCAAAATCTCAGTTTCATAAGTTTGAACTTATCACATTCATAAATGAATCGATGAGTCACTTGCCTATGATATATATTTATCCAATATCAGTTAGCAAGTGCCCACACGCATTGCTTGATTATATTTTTAAAGAACGATTCGCTCATCTGAGCGGGGGGCGTATTCTATAGAACGCCGACCCTTTGTCAACAGTGCGAAGTGAATTATTTAACTTTAATTTCACTCTCAATTCGTGACTCTAATTTTGCGTCTCAACATTGCTGTTGGGAGCGCGCATTCTAGCGTCGGAATTGAACATGTCAACAGCTGAAATTAAATAATTTTGAAGTCGTTTAATTTCCACTTATCGCCGCTGATTTCAATGCGGCTCACCCGGTTGGGAGCGCGCATTCTACAGACAGGCAACAGACTGTCAACAAGTATTTAGATTTATTTTCAGACTGGCTAAAAAGTAGCCACAAAAGGCCCTAAATACGCTCAAACAGATGGTATTTTTTCTTGCCCAGCCGAACTAAAAAGAAGCGGCCGTGCAGCGCATGCTCAACAGCGAAGCTCTGGGGGGCCGACATATTGTCAGCAGCGCCCTTGGCAACCCCATTAATAAACACCGAATTACGCCCCAGCGCATCCTTTACTTCGCGCCCGGCTTTAGCCATACCGCAATCTGTTAGCAGGTTGGTTAGAGGCTTATCTACCAAATCAGCATCAGACAGCTGTGAAAATGGCAGGCCATCCTGACCCAGTTGCTCAAAATCCTGCTCCGATAATTGATTGGGGTCGCCACTAAACAGTGCTTGGGTAATACGTAGTGCCGCACTGAGGCCTTTCTCTCCATGCACCAGGGCAGTGGCTTCACGAGCAAGAACGCCCTGCGCCTGAGGGCGCCCTTCCGCCGCGGCATCTGCCGCCTTGATTGCCTCGATCTCTTGAAGAGGCAGAAAGGTAAAGTAGCTCAGGAATTTGTACACATCAGCATCTGCAACATTCAGCCAAAACTGATAAAAGCTATAAGGAGAGGTTTTTTTGGCGTCAAGCCATACGGCCCCGGCTTCGGTTTTGCCAAATTTGGTGCCATCGGCCTTGGTAATCAGGGGCACAGTTAAACCAAAACACTGAGCTTTATTCTGGCGACGGGCCAGATCTATACCACCCACTATATTGCCCCATTGATCACTGCCGCCCACCTGGAGCGTACAGTTGTAGCTTCGGTTGAGCTCTGCAAAATCCAAGCCCTGTAGTAGAGAGTAGGAGAACTCGGTAAATGAAATACCCGATCCTTCACGGTCAATACGCTGCTTTACAGACTCTTTGGCAATCATATTGTTGACTGAAAAGTGCTTGCCGACATCGCGCAGGAAGTCCAACGCACTCATTCCCGCAGTCCAATCCAGATTATTGGCCACTATGGCCGCATTATCAGCACAATCAAAATCGATAAATTGACTGACCTGACTCTTTATCTTATCAGCCCATCCGGCAATAACATCCGGGGTATTCAGCTTACGCTCATCCGCCTTAAAGCTGGGATCGCCAATCATGCCCGTAGCGCCACCAACCAGTGCTATGGGTGTATGACCGGCTTCCTGAAAGCGCTTGAGCACCAGCAGAGGTACCAGATGGCCAAGGTGCAAGCTATCCGCTGTGGGATCAAAGCCACAATAAACCACCTGAGGCTGATCCAGATGCGCCTCTAGCTCCTCATCACCTGATACCTGCGCCACCAGGCCGCGGCTGCGTAACTGCTCAATTAACTGCTTACCACTCTGCTTCATTACTAAGATTTCACTGCTGAATTACAAGGATCGCCAACTCTACAGATTGGCGCGCCAAATACAAGAATTTATAACATTCCGCCCCACTGGCTGGCATTTTACGGCTGATTGCGAGGCATATTTAGCATAAAGCACGAGGTTATCGTTGTAACCTATTAATTAATCGGGCTAAAATTGTGCGAATTTCAGAATATTGGTGCACCTCGATAATGAGTATCCTGCAAAAATCCAGAAGTTTTTTGCTATCAATATTTCGTGAGTTTCCGCGGCGCCACCTTATCGTCTCGTCAGCTCTGGCGGGCTGCCTGCTCGCCTTAACGGCCTACCCAGGCAAATACACTGAAGTTAAGCGCCAGATAGCTGAGCCCATAACCATTGTTATTGAGGAGCCAGCACCGGCGCCTGAAGTTGCAGGGCCCAGTAATTTTGATCTCAACTGGAACGAGCAGCGCGTTGCCAGCGGCGACAACCTCTCCACTCTGTTCCAACGCGCTAAATTAAGCCCTGTCGATGTCTACAAAGTATCTTCCTCCGAGGCAGGCAGAGCCCTGCGCAACCTCTATCCTGGCGAGACCTTCCGTTTTGGCGTTGACAGCGACGGTGTCTTGGCCGAATTACAATATATAAAGTCGCCCCTCGAAAGCCATATATTTACCCTTGAAAACGGCAGCTATACCGCCGAGAAACAACTGCGCCAACCAGAGGTGCTGGTAAGTTACAGAGAGGGGGTGATTAAAGACTCTCTTTATATGGCGGGAAAACAAGCCAATCTACCCGACAAGCTTATTATGGAGCTGGCCAATATTTTTGGCTGGGATATTGATTTTGTTTTTGATATCCGCCGCGGCGACTCTTTCTATCTCACCTATGAAGAGAGATATCTGGAAGGCGAAAAGCTGGGCACAGGTAATATTATCGCCGCCTCATTTACCAACCGCGGCAAAACCTATCAGGCCGTGCGCTATACCAACAGCAAGGGGCGCAGCAACTACTATACCCCTGAGGGCCGCAGCATGCGCAAAGCGTTTCTGCGCACGCCACTGGATATATTCCGTATTAGCTCCGGGTTTAACCTGCGCCGCAAGCATCCCATCCATAAAAAAATCAAAGCCCATCGCGGGGTGGACTATGCAGCGCCCAGAGGCACACCTGTCTACGCTGCTGGCGATGGCAAGGTTATAGCCGCTGGATATAGCAAGGCCAATGGCAACTATGTGTTTGTTCAGCATGGCCAGACCTACACCACCAAATATCTACACCTCAACCGCAAAAAGGTACGCAAAGGGCAGACGGTGCGGCAGCGTCAATTAATCGGCACCGTGGGGTCAACCGGTTATGCCACAGGCCCTCACCTGCACTATGAATTTCTGGTCAATGGAGTACATAGAAATCCTCGCACGGTCAAGCTACCCCAGTCTCAGCCTATTGCTAAGGCGGAAAAAGCTGCCTTTCTCAAAGCCACCAAAACAATATTGGCGCAGCTTGCTGAGTATCAGCGGCCCACCCAGCTGGCGTCGGCGCAACGCAATGACTCAAGTGCCAACTAGTAGATTCTGATGGCCAAGGTCTATATCGGCCTTATGTCAGGCACCAGTATCGACGGGGTTGATGCCGTTGCGGCGAGCTTTGATCAGGGTCATTTTAAACTCCAGGCCACATACAGCCAGAGTATTCCAGACCATTTAAGACAGGCTATACAGGATCTCTGCCAGCCCGGCAGCGACACAGTTCAACTCTATGCCGAGACAGACCAGCAAATGGGCGAGCTATTTGCCCAGGCCTCTCTGGGATTAATGGCTGAGTGCGGCCTCGCGGCAGATCAGGTAGCAGCCATAGGCAGCCATGGACAGACTGTGCGTCACTCAGCCCCTGGCCAGGGCAATATCAGTTTTAGCCAGCAAATTGGCGACCCCAATATTATTGCCGCACGCACTGGCTGCGCAGTGGCCGCTGACTTTCGTCGCAAAGATATGGCTTTGGGCGGCCATGGGGCCCCACTTGTACCGGCCTTTCATCACCAACTGTTTTCAGATTCACAGCTCAATCGGGTGATCGTTAACATCGGCGGCATTGCCAATATTACTGTTCTACCCGCCCAGGGAAACTGCACCGGTTTTGATACCGGCCCGGGCAACCTTCTGCTCGATAGCTGGTGTAATAAACATTTAGCCAAAGACTACGATGCCGATGGCGAATGGGCCGCAGGGGGCCGCAGCCATAAAACTCTTTTAAAACAGCTTAAAAATCACCCGTTTTTTACTCTGCCCGCTCCCAAAAGTACCGGCCGCGAAGCGTTTCACCAGCAGTGGCTCGAGCAGCAGCTCAGTCAACTAGCCAATATTGCACCACAGGATGTCCAGGCCACATTGGTGCAGTTTACCGCTGAGACCATTGCCGATGAAATCAATAGTCTGGACCTGTCGGTAGATGAAGTTTATATCTGTGGCGGTGGCGCTTTTAATGGCGCTTTGATGGCTAGTCTGAAGGCCGCGCTAACCGCCAGGTTAGACTCAACCTCTGCTCTGGGTCTAGACCCCAACTGGGTGGAAGCAAGCGCCTTTGCCTGGCTGGCCAAGCAGCGACTGGAAGCTGGCACTGGTAATATTGCCGCTGTAACTGGCGCCGAGCGCGACACCGTTCTTGGCGGCTTATATCTTCCCTAGACTCTAGGCCGCCTAGAAATAGTTATAGCGCTCCTCTTCCACCAATCTAGTCACCTCATCGGGCCCAAAAGGCACAGTGCTGACGAAGGGCAAAAGATTTTTGCTGTCCAGCCCCTCGGCCTGATAGCTAAACTCGCAGACCCTGACATCAATCACTTGCAGTGCTGTCAATCGGGCCGCGAGATCGACAATTTGTTTGTTATCGCTGTAGTTGGTTTTAAAGAAAATAGCCACTGGCGGACCAAAGATAACAAAGGTTACCGGAGTGTGACTCTCGGTAAAGCCCTGCTGCTCGTAATAGGCTTCTACACGCAGCAACGCCTCCACAATCTGATCGGCCTGCTCAAAATCAAGCCTGGCAATCAACCCGTTGGTGGCATCGTATTGCGTGTTTATAGGGGCGACTGGCTCTGTGGGCATGGCCTGGGCCAGCACTGGCCAGAGCAGTAGTATGAAAATCATTTTCATGGTCAATATCCTTATTAAATTTAAATCGAGAAAGAGGCCCCGCAGCCGCAAGTGGTAGAGGCATTAGGATTGGTGATAATAAAGCGCGAGCCCATCAGGCCCTCTTCATAATCAACCGTAGACCCGGCGAGATATTGAAAACTAAGTGAATCAACAAGTACGGTGACCCCATCACGCGATACTGGCGTATCATCCTCAGCCATGCTGTCTTCGAAAGAGAAGCCATACTGAAAGCCAGAGCAGCCGCCGCCAGTGACATAGACTCTCAACTTAAGGTCGTCATTATCTTCTTCAGTTTTAAGGCTCTGTACCTTGGCAACGGCGCGTTCAGTTACTTCCAGCGCTGAGGGTGTAAATGTTTGTATACCTGACATCTTTACTTCCTGTCCTCCGACCATTAACTCTGGTCAGCTCGTGTTACTTATATCGACTGCTTGTCGGCCTTGTTGTTCGATTCGGCACTCTCTTCGGCACGCCCTTCTTTGGGGAAAGCTGTGACATTGGTTTGCGGCTGCTCATGGACAAAACTACCCACCACCTCTGCGCCGCGCTCTATCTCAATCAGGTTGTAGTGGATATTGCCCTCAACCACCGCCTTTGAGGCCAGCTTGACCTGTTTGCTAGCAAAGATATCGCCTTTGACATTACCATTGACTACCACCTGGGGGACCCAAACTTCCCCCTGAATCGAACCTCCCTGGAGAATTCTCACCCGTGCATTTTCATCATCAGACAGTATATTGCCATTGACTGTACCCTGAACCTCCAAATTACCTTTGAAATTTAGATCTCCTTCAACATCTGTCCCCTCTGCTATCAAAGTGGTGGCTCCAGACGAAAATGGGTTTGCGCTTTCACTATCTTTCATGCCAAACATGCTTTAGCCCTCAATTTTCCAATCAAATTTTTGATCGGACTGAAATTTATCCATCCAGGTATATCTTAATGCGATCCTTACCTTCTCAGGTTCGAAGTCTTCAGGCAACTTTAAAATACCCTGAATAATCGAAAAATACTTAAATTCTCGCTTAATTGGCAATCGCTTCACCTGATCATCAAGATCGGCCAGAGACAGAATTACCTCTTCTTCACCCTGCCGACCAATAATCCACATCTCTGCATAGACACTCAGCGTTTTCATTTTGGCCGTCTTTTGCCTAGCCACCCAGCGGTAGCGAATGCGGCCATCCTCAAGAGCAATGAGGTTAAGATCACTCACTGACAGACCATTGGGCTGACTGTTATCCTGCAGCAACTCTCTATACAGCTCGAGCTCTTCATCTCGCTGATAGATTTGCTGTTGCAGCTCAATCATCCCCTGGCGGCTCTTCTCCAATGCTGCCATATCTACCTCAGCACTCAGAGCCACGCGACTTAGCTCCGCGGATTTATCAGCCAGCTGAGCCTGCAATTGGACGGTGTTTTCTTCAAGGCGCACCATCTTATCTAACTGCTGGCTGGAGAGCGCTGTTCCCCAGAGCTTACCTATATAGAGCAGCGCAGCCGCGGACGCCAGCAACAGAGCGAACAGTATATATTTCTGCCCCGGCCGGTAATTAATAACTATAGGCTTACCTTCAATCATCAGGGCACCATTCCGGGTATGCTCAGCCCAGCAGTCTCAGGCAGCGCAAACATTATATTCATGCACTGCACCGCCTGGCCCGAAGCACCTTTGGTCAAATTGTCTTCGACTACCAGCACCACGACTTTTTTGCCATTGCCCGGACGGTGTACCGAGATACGACAGAAGTTGGAGCCACGCACCGATCTTGTCTCAGGGTGGCTGCCCGCTGGCAGCACATCCACAAAGGGCTCATTGGCATAGCAATGGTCAAAAAGCGCCTGCACGTCGACACCGGTATCCGATAAATTGGCATATAGAGTGGTATGTATACCACGGTTAATCGGCAATAGATGCGGCACAAAGGTTAAACCCACGGCGGTACCAGCCATATCTGCTAGACCCTGCTCGATCTCTGGCAGATGCCTATGTCCGGATGCGGCGTAAGCCTTAAAGCTGTCGCTGACCTCTGGATACAGATTGGCAACACTGGCCTGCCTGCCAGCACCACTGACACCTGAAGCTGCATTGGCAACCAGATCTTGTGCATCCACACAGCCGGCCTGTAGTAATGGCATTAACCCCAGCTGCACACTGGTGGGATAGCAACCTGGACAGGCAACCAAATCAGCAGACTGAATGGCACTGCGGTTGTATTCCGGCAAGCCATAGACCGCCTGTGACACCAACTCAGGTGCGCCATGAGGCTGGCCATACCACTGCTCCCACAGCGGGATATCTCTGATTCTAAAATCGGCAGATAGGTCAATAACTTTGGTGCCAGTGGCGAGGATAGCGGGCACAGTATTTTGCGCCACACCATGGGGGGTGGCAAAAAACACCAGATCACAGCTGGCAAGACTATCTATATCAGGCTCGGAAAAACACAGATCCACAATGCCTCTGAGATTTGGATACAGATTTGCCACCGGCATACCCGCCTCAGTGCGCGAGGTAATTACAGTAACCTTAGCATTGGGGTGCCCGGCCAAAAGGCGCAGTAATTCTGCTCCTGTGTAGCCTGTTCCTCCTACAATACCGACTTTAACCACCTGTTTGCCTCGCTTTTAAATATCCAGAATCATTTCGGCCGCATATAATACCCCAAAATAGTTGTTCCAGATATTCAATACGACTCCAATAGGGTAAAGAGGCTATATATGTACAAATGGGTATTAGCATTTCATATCATCGCAGTGATCTGCTGGTTTGCGGCGCTATTTTATCTGCCGCGCCTGTTTGTCTACCATGCCATGTCCGAAGATAGAGCAAGTATTGAGCGTTTTAAGCTAATGGAGCGCAAGCTCTACAATGGAATTGCCAACCCCTCAATGCTGGCAACTGTGGCGCTGGGACTGTGGATTGTATTTATGGCGCCTGAAGCCTACCTGCAACAAACCTGGTTTCAGCTCAAAGCCTTTCTAGTGGTGCTATTAATTGGCTATCATCATCTCTGTCTGGGTCATATGAAGCGCCTGGCCGAAGATCGCAGTGAAAAGAGCCATGTCTACTTCCGGGTGTTTAATGAAGTACCTGTGCTGTTTCTGGTCGCCATTGTTATTCTGGTGGTGGTGCAGCCTTTCTAGATGCCTTAGGTCTGGGCAACTAGAAGCCACTGCCCGGGGTGTCCAGGTACTGTTGCTCAGCTTCACTGTTAACTCTGCCCAGTATCCTGTTGCGGTGAGGAAAGCGGCCAAATTTTTGAATCACCTGCCTGTGACGCTCAGCAAACTGATAAAACCCCTCGTAGGTATTACCATTGGATTCAGCCCCCAGAAGGGTTACCTGGTCCAGTAATTCGGCGAACTTGCGGCAGGCAAGATCTTGCATCTGCAGGTCTTCGGAGTGCTCCAGAGGCAGATAAAAAAATACTCTCTCGATAGGCTCAAGCTGCAGATCAATCTCTGTCTTAAGACCCTCCAGACACCATTGCAGCGCCAGTGCATCCTGAGCAAAGGCCTGCGGCTTGTCGCGATACATATTCCGCGAAAACTGATCCAACACGATAATCGCCGCCAATCTTCCCCTGGCCGTCTGTAGCCAATCTCTGTACTTACCCCGGGTAAGATCGCGCAATCCGTCTGCAAAATCCTCGCGTATCTGCTGGTCTACCTCAGGTCGTTTGCGCCACCAAAGGTGGGCCTGGCTAGAAGCTGTGGCGCTGTCAATACTGTGGCCAAACCAGAACTGTAAAACCTGCTGAATCTCCATGGTTGCTCCCTGCATCAGTAACCTTTAATAGGTCATTTATAGGCTTGCGTAGCGCCCGCCCGGTTATTTAAGGATAATACAGGCTTTGAACTCAGCAACACCCGTTTATTTCTCAGGAATAGTTTAATGTCCGATATAGCAACAGATTTAACACCTCGCTCAACGCAACTCTTTGACGCTGCCAAGCAGCATATTCCCGGCGGCGTCAATTCGCCGGTCCGCGCATTTAAAGCCGTGGGTGGCACGCCAAGATTTTTTGACCGGGCCAGCGGCGCCTATATGTTTGATGCCGACGGTCGCCGCTATATCGACTATGTACTGTCCTGGGGGCCAATGCTACTGGGCCATGGTCACGAAGATGTGCTCAATGCAATTCGCGCCCAACTGGAAAAGGCCATGACATTTGGCACCCCCACCGAGCTGGAAATTAAACTGGCAGATAAAATTTGTGCGATTGTCCCAGGTATGGAAATGATCCGCATGGTCAACTCGGGTACCGAGGCTACCATGAGCGCCATCCGCCTGGCTCGGGGTTACACTGGCCGGGATAAAATCATTAAGTTTGAAGGCTGCTATCACGGTCATTCAGACTCACTACTGGTTAAGGCAGGGTCTGGCGCTCTTACTCTTGGTGTACCCAGCTCTCCTGGGGTACCTGACTGCCTGGCTGATCACACTGTCACTTTGGCATACAACAACATAGACCAGCTCAAGCAGGCGTTTGCAGAAATTGGCGATCAGGTTGCCTGTGTGATTGTCGAGCCCGTGGTGGGCAATATGAACTGCGTGCCACCTGTTCCGGGCTTTTTGGAGGCCATGCGTGAGTGCTGTACGGCTCATGGTGCTGTGCTGATTATCGATGAGGTGATGACCGGCTTCCGCATCAGTCAGCAGGGTGCTATTGGTCATTACGGCATAGACGCTGATCTGATCTGTCTGGGTAAGGTGATTGGCGGCGGTATGCCGGTTGGTGCCTTTGGCGGTAAGCGCGAAATTATGCAGCAGATCGCCCCGCTGGGACCTGTCTATCAGGCTGGCACTCTATCTGGCAACCCTGTCGCTATGGCGGCTGGCCTTGCAACCCTTGAGCTTATTTCAGCCCCAGGCTTCCTCGAACCGGTGATTGAGCGCACAGATCGACTGGTCAAAGGCCTGGTCGAGCGAGCCAAAGCCGCTGGCATACCTATGACTAGCAATCATGTGGGCACCATGTGGGGGGTTTTCTTCTCCGAGGAAGAAAAAATCATCAACTATGACCAGGTTATGCAATGCGACACTGAGCGCTTTGCTAAATTTTTCCATGGCATGCTGCAGGAGGGTATCTATCTCGCGCCGGCCTCCTATGAAGCGGGCTTTATGTCAGCAGCGCACACAGATCAGGATATTGAAGATACATTAAACGCAGCAGAGCGTGTTTTCGCGCGCATTTAATACTCAGGGGCGTTAAAATACGGCGTGTTGAACCTCAGGCTGATTAAACAGCAGCTTGGGAAATTGTTTCTCTGGGAGATACCATGAGTTTTAAAACTAGTCGCGGACCCTATCCATACAGCCGTATGCGTCGCAATCGTGCGGCGGACTTTTCACGCCGACTGACCAGTGAAACAACGATTTCTGCCAATGATTTAATTCTGCCAATATTTGTTATTGAGGGCACAGCAAAATCAGAGCCTGTGGCCTCTATGCCGGGGGTCAATCGGCTGTCTGTAGACTTGCTGGTTGCCGAAGCCAGTGACATTGCTGCGCTGGGTATTCCCGCAGTCGCGCTGTTTCCAGTGGTGGCTGAGGATCGCAAGTCTCTGCTCGCCGAGGAGGCCTATAACCCTGAGGGTTTAGCCCAGCGCGCTGTGCGTGCTCTCAAGCAGGCAGTGCCAGAGTTAGGTGTAATAACCGACGTAGCACTGGATCCTTTTACCAGTCATGGCCAGGACGGCATTATCGATCAAGAGACTGGTTATGTTTTAAATGATATTACCAATGAAACCCTGGTAAAACAGGCGCTGTCTCATGCTCAGGCCGGTGCAGATATTGTTGCTCCCTCAGATATGATGGATGGTCGTATAGGTGATATTCGTGAAGAGCTGGAAGACCAAGGCTTCGTCAACACACAGATTATGTCCTATGCGGCCAAATACGCCTCGTCCTACTATGGACCGTTTAGGGATGCAGTTGGATCGGCAGGCAACATCAAGGGCGGCGACAAAAAGACCTATCAAATGGACCCGGCTAATACAGATGAGGCGCTGCATGAATGCGCACTGGATCTTGATGAGGGCGCCGATATGATTATGGTCAAACCAGGCATGCCCTATCTGGATGTGCTGCGCAGGGTAAAAGATGAACTCAAAGCTCCCACCTTTGCCTATCAGGTGAGCGGCGAATATGCCATGCACTGTGCTGCCTTTGATAATGGCTGGCTCAATCGCGAGCAGGTAATTATGGAGTCTCTGTTGGCGTTTAAACGGGCCGGCGCTGATGGCATCTTGACCTACTTTGCCAAAGAGGCGGCACAGCTCTTGGCCAATAGAGGTTAGTCCTAGTCTTGCGCCTTGATAAATATATTAGCAACGCCACAGACCTGTCTCGCACCGATGCCAAGAGGCTTATCAAAACCGGCGAGGTGACCGTAGATGACGAGCCGGTAATTAACCCAGCACAAAAAGTCAGCGATGATCAAACTGTAGCCATCGAGGGCTCGACCATACTGCTGGCTCAGCATCGCTACTTTATGATGAATAAGCCTGCCGGCATTGTGTCAGTCACCAAAGATCACAACAATCCCACTGCCATAGGCCTTATGTACGAGCACCGCAGCGAAGAGTTACAGATCGCCGGGCGCCTGGATATTGATACCACGGGCCTACTATTAATCACCGATGACGGCCAATGGAATCACCGCCTTACCTCGCCCCGCTCTGGGTGCGACAAAATCTACCAAGTGGGCCTCGCCGAACCAATTGGCGATCACTATCAGTCCGCCCTTGCCGAGGGTGTACTGCTGGAAGGGGAGAAACACCGCTGCATGCCCGCCTCTATGCAACAGATTGACCAGCACCACTTACGTCTCAGCATTGCCGAGGGCAAATATCACCAAGTTAAGCGTATGTTTGCGGCTCTTGGCAACCATGTTGTCAGCCTGCATCGCTCTCAGGTGGGCGATATTGTCCTCGACGCGGATCTTGAGCCAGGGGACTATAGACCATTGACCGATCTCGAAGTCGCCTCTATCCAATGAACCAACTGGCCGATGACAACAATAGTGCTACCGATAAGAGCGTTGCCCTGTTGGTGCAGCAATTAGCCGATGTTCAGGGCGACTGCCTAATAGTGGCCGATGAAAATTGGTCGCAGGCTAACTGGGCCAGTATCGCCAACAATCAGCAATGTGCAATCAGCCTGGTCAGCAATCGTTTTGATATTGCACGCAGTGCCAGCAAGGCGGGACTCAGCTGCCAGTTTAATGATTTTGATTTTTCTGGGCTAGCCGCCAAAAGCTATGACACCATGCTCTACAGGGTGTCCAAAGAGCGGGCCAGCAGTCATCACATTATTAATCAGGCTGGGCAGCTGTTAAAACCTGGCGGTAAATTATGGCTTAGCGGCGAAAAGAATGAGGGTGTGAAAACCTATGTTAAGCAAGCCTGCAAGCTGTTTAGCGACCGCACCAATGCAGAGAAACATGGCGTCTGTTATCGAGCTCCGGTGCAGCTAATTGACCTGCAATCCAAACCGCTGGACGATAAGCAGTATCAAAACATAAGACTAGTTGAGCCTGCTGAAGGCAGCGCCTTTTATAGTAAGCCAGGTATTTTTGGCTGGGATAAGATAGACCGTGGCAGTGCATTTCTTGTCGAACATCTGCCGCAGTTTTTGGCTCGCTTTAACCGGCAGCCGCAATCATTGCTGGATCTGGGCTGTGGCTATGGCTATCTAAGCTACGAAGCCAATCGTCTGGGTATTAACCAGCTGACCGCAACAGACAACAATGCTGCAGCGCTGGTAGCTGCAGAGAAAAACCTGTCAAAAATCGATAATCTTCACTATGCCACTGTGGCTGCAGATGCCGGTGATCAGATCACTGGTCGTTTCGATTGTTTGCTGTGCAACCCGCCTTTCCATCAGGGCTTCTCTGTGGATAGCCGCCTTGGCAGCAAGTTTCTCAATAGCGCCAAGAGGCTGCTAGGCGCAGATGGCCAAGCTCTGTTTGTGGTGAACTGCTTTATCCCATTGGAACACAGGGCCAAGCACTACTTTCAACGGGTTGAGGTGCTGGCTAACAATGGCTCGTTTAAACTGGTCGCCATGGATAATTGCTAGAGACCCATCGCCAGTTTAATAATCTGATTTTTAATCAGGCCAATCTGATTTAAGCGCGACATACCCATATTGCGCAGCAGTCTTACTCCTAGAGGCTGGGCGGCAAACAGTCGCTTAAACCCCTCCATAGCCGCCATCGCGGCCAGATTTTCGGGCTTGCGTCGACGCTGGTAGCGCTTTAAAACGCTGAAGTCACCCAGATGCAGGCCGCGTTTAACAGCGCGGTCAATCTCTTCTGCCAGCACCTGCACATCGGCAAAACCCAGATTAACGCCCTGTCCTGCCAGAGGATGGATACTGTGAGCCGCATCGCCAATCAGTGCCAGACAAGGCATAACATAATCTTTGGCATGGCGCTGACGCAGTGGAATGGCAAAACGTCTGTCTACCCCGGTCACCTGGCCCAAACAGTGCTCGCTGGCACGAGATAACTCCGCGCAAAACTGATTATCATCGAGATTCATCAGCCGCTCAGCCTCTGCGGTGTCCTGGGACCAAACAATAGAACAGTGCTGCAGATCACCCCCATTGTTCAGCGGCAGCAACGCCAGTGGACCGGTGGGCATAAAGCGCTGCCAGGCGGTCTGCTGATTCGACCGCTCCGTTGTAATGCTGGTGACAATAGCCTGATGGCCGTAGTCCCATTCCACTGTGTCAAAATCAAAGTGCTTGCGGATAGCTGAGTTGGCGCCATCGGCGGCCAGCAGCAGGTCCGCAGATAATAGCGTGCCATCTTGCAAATGGATGCTGATACCCTGATCGTGATTTTCATAGTCGGCGATTACAGTTGGACAGTAGAGGTCAATATTGCCCAGATCAGCAATCTCTGTCATCAGGCTTTCTATCAGAGCGGCATTTTCGACAATATGACCTAGACTGGGTTGGTGAATATCCTGGCAGTCAAATTGGATTCTGCCTGTGCCCTCCGCATCCCAGACTTCCATCGCCTGGTAGGGACTCACCCTTTTGGCGGCGACTGCTTCCCAAACCCCACAGCGCTCAAGAAGCTGACGGGATTTTTCAGTGATTGCTGCCACTCGAGGGTCGAACTGATGTGGATTAAAGCTGGGCGTAGCTCTGGCTTCGATCAGCGCTATTTGCAGCGGCCCTGAGACATAGTCTCTACTCTGCTTAGCCAGTAAACAGGCCATGGCAGCACCTACCATGCCTGCCCCAACCACAATAATGTGATATTGATTTTGAGTCTCGGGAGCCTTACCCATGGTCGGCCTCTCTGGTTGCCATGCCCATGCCAAACTGCGCAAAGCTATTGCGCAAAGAAGGGATTAAGTCCATAGCTAATAGACCAGAGTTGCGCCCCAGGGCGACAACGGAGGACGAGAGGCCAAATAGTTTGGGCAAGCTATGGCTAAATAGCACCGTATTGCGCTGGTCTGTGGCCTGCTGTTGCTGATAGTTTTGCAGCACAGCCAGATCGCCTATTGCATCACCGGCCTGAGCGAGACAGCTGGCAAGGCCAGCAGCATCGCGCAGGGAGAGATTAAAACCCTGACCTGCCACTGGGTGCAGGCTGTGGGCAGCATTGCCTATAACCACCAGATGGCGACGCACCTGTTCAGTGGCAGTGGTCAATGCTAAGGGGTAGGAAACACGCTCACCCAGCTGCCTAAAGTGCCCCAGCCGATAACCAAAGCGCAGCTGCAGTTGCTCAAGAAAAGATTGCTCATCTGCCGCCATCAGCAACTCTGCCATATCACTGGGCTGGGTCCAGACCAGAGCGCTACGGGGGCGACCTTTGAAGTCGGTCAGAGGCAACAGAGCCATGGGGCCCTGATCGGTAAATCGCTCGTAGGCTACCCCGCCATGAGGCTTCTCAAGACTAATATTGGCAATAATACCTGTTTGTCCATAGGCGCTGGACTGGGACTCTATGCCCAACTTTTGCGCAGTGCCAGAACCCGCGCCGTCGGCAATCACCAACAGCTTTGTCTCTATCGTCTGCGGCTGTTCACTGGTCTGCTGCACCTCAAGGCGCATGCCAGTGGACAGGGGCACAATAGTCTCTACACCGGCAGAGCCGAGAAGCTGGATATCGGTTTCAGCGAGCTGGTTCAGCAGCACCGAGCCCAGCCATTGATTTTCCACAACATAACCCAGGGCATCGACATTGGCGTCCTGTGCATCAATACGCGTCAGACCAGCATGACCGCGGTCACTGACATGTATCTGAGAGATGGCCGTCAGATGGCGTTTAAGCTTTGGCCAGACGCCTATAGATTGATAGATATTGCGGCTACTCCAGGACAGCGCCGTAGAGCGCGCATCGAAGCTGGAACTGTAGGCGCCAGACACCGGGCTGTCACTGGCAGCCAACTCCTGAGCCTCAACCAGCAAAATCTTCCAGGGCTGATGAGCTCGAAGCAGCAACGCCAGACTGATGCCCACCATACCACCACCAACGATCACAATATCGTAGTTGGAGGTTGCGCTGGTATTAACTGTAGCCACTATTTAATTTGCCATTAATAATTCAATTTGATCCCGCGCCTTAGGCACCCCAGAGGTCAGATCTTCATTGCCGGTTTTGGTCACCAGCACATCGTCTTCAATGCGCACCGCAATACCGCGCCATTTTTTGTCTACATTTGTATTGTCTGGAGCAATATAGATGCCCGGCTCCACGGTAACCACCATACCGGGCTCGTAGACGCGCCAGTGATTGTCGATCTTATAGTCACCTACATCATGTACGTCCATACCCAGCCAGTGGCCCGCATTATGCATATAGAAATCACGATAGGCGCCCTGCTCAATCAGCTCGTCCACATCGCCTTCAAGAATATTTAAATCTACCAGCCCCTGGGTAATTACCTGCACCGTGGCTTCGTTGGCAAGGTGGTACTCCAGACCCGGAGCTATAAGCTCTATAGCCGCAGCCTGAGCCGCCAACACAATATCGTAAATCGCTGCCTGCGGGGCAGTAAACCGACCATTGACTGGGAAGGTTCTCGTGATATCAGCAGCATAGTCCTGATACTCGCAGCCTGCATCGATCAGCACCATATCGCCAGATTTAAGCTTATCGCGATTATCTATATAGTGCAGGACACAGCCATTTTTGCCGCCACCTACTATGCTGGTGTAGGCAGGCCCGGCGGCGCCAGAGACCATAAACTCATGCTCGATTTCTGCCTGCAGATGGTACTCAAATAACCCTGGCTTGCTAATCTGCATGGCGCGGCAATGGGCTCGCGCGGAAATCTCTCCCGCCTTGCGCATTAGCTTAATCTCTGCGGCTGATTTGATCAGACGCATCTCATTGATTAAATGATCAAGGTCAACAAACTCCCCCGGCGGGTTGGCGTTGCTACCGCGTTTTTCACGCACATCGTTTACCCACACCATCAAATGCTTATCGAACTCCGGATCTTTGCCTATTGCAAAGTACACCCGGCCCTTATCTTCGAGCATGCCAGGCAAAATATCGTCTATATCATCAATGGGGAAGGCATCATCGGCATGGTAATTGTCTACAACTCCTGCCGGCCCCTCTCGATAACCATCCCAAGTCTCGCGCATCTGATCCTTGTCGCGACAGAAAAACACCACCTCGCCCTGTTCACGGCCGGGAATAAGCAACATCACCGAGCCCGGCTCTGGGAAACCCGACAAGTAACTTAGATTGGTGCACTGTTTGTAAGGGAAATGGGTGTCGTTGGAGCGGATTTTTTCAGGAGCCGCGGCAATTACGGCAATACTGTTGCTCTGCATCATCGCCATGAGATCTTTGCGCCGCGACGCATATTCTTTTTGGGAGATCTTCAATGTTCTGGCCCAGTGCCCTAAACAGTAATCTTAGTGAATGGTTGGCTCTGCATCAGTATCCAGCTCAGGGTGTAAATCAGCAAATATAAGCTGCACTGCAATACGGATATATTCGACCAATTCAGTGTAGTCTCGCTCACCCTCATCCTCAGATTCAAGGTCGACAGAGATCTGGCCGATGGCTGCAATATCTTCCAACGCCTCTTTACCATCCACAGAGACTTCAAATTCAGCGCCCATACCATCGCCAAGGCCGGAAATATAGTTGCTGCACCAGTCGCCTATGGCTACTAATCGTTCATTGAGCGGCAACTCATCGTCTGGCAGCAGTGGCTGAAAAAGAAAACTCAGATCCTGCAGATTGCTCAGTGAGGACTCATAAAATTCCTCAAGTGCGGCCTCGGCAGGTTCAGTCTGCTCCTCTGTGAGGGCTAACCATTTGGTGGATGCCTCCACTAACTCCTGCATTTCCGCTGCTCCACAGCTTAGTCGACCGCAGAGAAAGCCGTGAAAGCCCGATGGATTGGCATTGATTTGTAGCGCGTAGAACAGATCTTCGAGTTGTTCGAATGTCACAGTATCACCTCGTGAATTTATGCTGCATCCTAACACCCTTGCCGGGGTGCTGCATCCTGATTGAGCATCCCGGAGAGTAAATTGAAATGGCCCTGAGGTTGTAATTGACCAGACCCCAGACAATGCCTATAGTTATGCCGTTATCCCTATTTCCAACCGACTGTAACCTGACCCAATGACTGATTCAGACAAGTTTGAAGAAAAGCTCGACCGCCTGATTGAACTGTGCCAGCAGCTTAAGCAGGAGAATCAAGCGCTGCGCGAACGCGAGGCGGGTCTTGTGGGTGAGCGCAGCCAGTTAATAGAGAAAAATGAAATGGCGCGACAGAAAATCGAAACCATGATCAACCGCCTGCGCAACCTTAGTGCGGAGCAATAACCATGGCGGCTATTTCTCTTAAAATACAGATTCTCGACAAAGAGTATCAGGTCAACTGCCAGCCGGAAGAGCGCGAGGCACTTGAGTACTCAGCACAGTTGCTAAACGAAAAAATGGACGAAATTCGTCAAGGCTCGCATATTATCGGCCTGGAGCGTATCGCCGTTATGGCCGCGCTAAACCTGGCTCATGATTTAATTCGCAGCCAGGCATCGGGCCAGCAAGATGCGCAGGCATCAGATATTTTGCAGTCGATGGATTCCAAACTGGATTCAGCGCTCTCCGAACTGGCCAACTAGGCCTTAAACAATCCCTTTAAATTTGCAGCCTGACAGAGTTTTTTTCGAGTCCCCTCTGCTATAATAGGTTTTCCTGGGGTGTTTGCCAGCCAAGAAGTCCCTGAGCCGATAATTTACATCCGGCCGTTCTCCGCCAACAATGTTGTGCACTTCCGTGCGTCGGAAAGCCTGATTTGTTGCGAGGATAGCCACCTTGAACTCTTCGGTTCAAGGCCACGTTGGCAGCGGCACTCTGGGGTTTACTGATAATCGGTTCGAAACCATGATCTCTGGTGATACTCGACAGCAACTTCGTGCAAAAAGACGCGCACTGACCGCCGAACAGCAGCGACTGTGCAGTGAGCGACTAGCGTCAATACTCTGTAATGAAAGTTTTTTTCTGCGCGCCAAGCGCGTTGGTATTTACCTTGCCAATGATGGCGAAATAGATCCCAGTGTGGTTTTGGCTGCTGCTCTTAAAGCGGATAAAACATGTTTTTTACCCATCTTGCATCCGCTTAAAAAAAATAAGCTGTATTTTGGGCAGTACGATAGCGGGACCAAACTAGTGAATAATCGCTTTGGTATTCCAGAGCCAACGATTAACAGTACCCAGATCGCACCTCCCTGGAGTCTGGATATTATTTTTATGCCCCTGGTAGCTTTTGATCGCCAGGGTAACAGAATGGGTATGGGCGGCGGCTTCTATGATCGCACTCTGGCCTTTATGAAGGACAGCAAACGCCTAAAACCCAAGCTGGTTGGCCTGGCCCACGGCTGCCAAGAAGTTGAAACACTGTCTCAGCAGAGCTGGGATATTCCTCTACATATAATCGCCACTGACCAAGAGATAATATGCGCCAAACAAAGATAATCTGCACCATAGGACCAGCCACTGAATCCATTGAGATGCTGGAAAAGTTAGCCAACGCAGGAATGAACGTGGCCCGCCTCAATATGTCCCACGGCGACCATGAGTCCCATGCCAAGATTATTCAGTCTATTCATCAGCTCAATAAAAAGCTCAATCATCCTATAGCCATACTGTTGGATACTCAGGGGCCGGAAATTCGCACCGGCGACATGGTCAATGACCTGCACCTTGAAGAGGGCGATACCATCTCAATTGTCGCTCGGGGCGCTGAGGATGTTGAGTCCTCCTCTATTCATATTAACTATGAAGATCTGATCAATGATGTTGACGTGGGCGACACCATCACGGTGGATAATGGTCTGATTAATCTTCAAGTACTCAATAAAGAAGAGCGCGTTATGCAGGTCAAGGTAATTGATGGCGGCCTGTTAAAAAGTAAGCGTCACGTCAATCTGCCCGGCATTCGCGTCAACTTGCCAGCGATCACCGATAAAGACCGCCGGGATATAGCCTTTGGCATGGAACAGGGGGTAGATTTTATTGCCCTGTCTTTTGTCCGTCAGGCAGATGATATTCATGAGCTACGTGAGCTGTTGGGGGATAAAGCCGATCAGGTAAAAGTGGTGGCAAAACTTGAAGATCAGGAAGCCATTACCAATATGGTAGAAATTATTGCCGCAGCCGATGGCATTATGGTGGCTCGTGGCGATCTTGGCGTAGAGGTACCTCTGGAAGTACTGCCGAGGATTCAGCGTCGCATTATTCGTACCTGTGCCGAGATGGGCACCAGAGTCATTGTTGCAACCCATATGCTTGAATCAATGATTGAAAATCCAATTCCCACTCGCGCCGAAGTGACTGATGTAGCCAATGCCGTCTATGAGGAAGCAGATGCCATTATGCTATCTGGCGAAACCACCGTGGGTAAGTACCCAGTAAAATGTGTGGAGATTCTCGATCGCATCGCGCGCTCTACGGAGAGTAGTCGTGGCCTCCGCTTTACCGACAATCTGGCTTTGGAAAATGATAAACAGCACATTGCCAAGGCGGCTGTGGACCTGGCCACCTCGATTGCGGCCAAAGCGATTATTGTCCCCACCAGGCGCGGGCGCATGGCCAACCGCATCACCAACTGTCATCCCGAATCTATTATTTGTGCCTTCACGAATAGTAGCCGCACCCGCCGACAGCTGGTTATTAACCGCAATGTGTTGAGCTATCAGATAGAAATTGGCGATGACTCAGAGAAAACTCTGGCTGAGGCAGCGGCTATTATGATCAACCGGGATGAGTTTTCTGCCGACGATCAGGTAGTGGTTATTTCCGATGCCCTAGCCGGATCTGGTTTTGAAGCGCTGCAAATACGCAAAATATCAGATCTTCTATAACTCGACTCACTGATTGCCCAGAAAAAACCGATAAGCCTCGTTGTCGGTTTCATCTGTGTAATGATAGCCTAGGTTATCTAGAAACTGCTTCACTTCACGGGCGTCTTTCTTCGACGCCTGTAAACCTACAAGCACTCGACCAAATGCCGAACCATGGTTGCGGTAGTGGAACATAGAGATATTAAAACGACCGCCGAGCTGCACTAGGAAATTTAGCAGCGCACCCGGGCGCTCGGGAAATTCAAAGCGAAACACCTGCTCATCAACTACCTGAGGAGCATGGCCGCCCACCATATGCCGGATATGCAGCTTGGCCATTTCATTGTCGGTCATATCAGTGACGGCATATCCTTTCGCAGCCAACTCCTGCACTAGCTGGAGCCGGTCATCGTCTGAGGTCACTTTCATGCCCACAAATATCTGAGCCTGTTGAGCATCATTGTAGCGGTAATTAAATTCGGAGATGTTACGTCTGCGTAGTGCCTTGCAAAATTTTTCAAAACTACCGGGCTTTTCGTCGATGGTCACCGCCAATACAGCCTCGCGCTTTTCACCTGTCTCGGTACGCTCAGAAATATAGCGCAGACGATCAAAATCTATATTGGCGCCACATTGAATGGCAACCAACGTCTGTCCTTCAACACCATGGGTCTCAACGTATTTTTTAAGTCCGGCAGTACCCAGAGCACCGGAGGGCTCGCAGATAGCGCGGGTATCATTGTAAACATCTTTGATCGCGGCACAGATTTCATCGGTGCTAACGGTAATCACTTCGTCAACAAGATCTTTGAGCAACCTGAAAGTTTCCTTGCCGATCTGCGCCACTGCTGTGCCATCGGCAAAAATACCCACTTCTTTGAGTCGCACTCGTCGGCCGGCCTTCATCGCCGCATCCAGGCAGGCAGCATCGTCGGACTCAACCGCAATAATTTTGATATCGGGTCGCAGATTTTTAACATAGGCGGCAACACCAGCACAGAGTCCACCACCGCCAACTGCTATAAAGATAGCGTCCAGGTCACCAGGTATCTGGCGCAGAATTTCCATGCCTATAGTCCCCTGACCGGCAATAATATCTGGATCATCAAAGGGATGAATATAGGTCAGCCCCTGCTCCTCAACAAGCTTGTTTGCATGAGCCGCCGCGGCATCATAGCTATCGCCAATCAATACAACCTTGGCGCCTCTGGCACGCACTGCATCTACCTTAATTTGCGGTGTGGTCTGAGGCATAACAATGGTTGCCTTAACCCCCATCTTTTTAGCTGCCAGCGCCAAACCCTGGGCATGGTTACCCGCAGAGGCCGCAATAACCCCAGCCGCCAATTGCTCGTCGGAAAGATGGCGGAGCTTGTTATAGGCCCCGCGCAATTTAAAGGAGAATACCGGCTGCAGGTCTTCACGCTTGAGCAGCACCTGATTGTTTAACCTGTGAGAAAGCAGTGGCGCTGCATCAATTGGTGTCTCGATCGCCAAATCGTAGATACGAGCATCGAGGATTTTTTTAACGTACTTCTGAGGCATTTGGCTTTCCGGGTTATTCGGCTATGGGGCAATGGTAATTTGATCAGGCCATTTAAGCCAGCCTCTGTTGGCACTAATGCTGAACGGGCGCAATTTAGCGACCCTTTTTCACCCTGATTATCTTATAATCGCAAATCTAAAATTCGAACAGTCGGCCTAGGGGTAATCAGTGGACCAAAATCAACTTAAACAGGCGGTTGCGCAGGCAGCTGTAGATTACACCCTTGAGCGTATCGAAGATGACAGCATTGTTGGCATAGGTACAGGCTCAACCGCCAACTGCTTTATAGATCTTATCGCCGAGCATAAACACAGATTTCAGGGAACTGTGGCTAGCTCTGAAGCCTCGGCCGAGAGGCTTCGCGGGCATGGTATTCCAGTGTACGAGCTTAATTCGGTAGCTGAAGTCAGCATCTATATTGACGGCGCCGACGAAGCCAACCCTGGATTAGAGCTAGTCAAAGGTGGTGGCGCCGCTCTTACCAGAGAAAAAATTGTCACTGCCGTAGCCAAAGAATTTGTCTGCATTGCAGATGAAAGCAAATGGGTAGACTATCTGGGTACATTCCCCTTGCCTGTCGAAGTAATCCCTATGGCCCGCAGTCATGTTGCGAGAGAATTGGTGAAACTCGGCGGCGACCCGGTGTGGCGAGAAAATGTGATTACCGATAATGGCAACCTGATTTTGGATGTTCACCATCTCTACCCCATAGGCTCAGCCTGTGAGCTGGAGGAGAAAATCAATCAAATCACCGGGGTGGTAACTAATGGTCTGTTCGCCCTCAAGCCTGCGGATATTCTGTTTTTGGCTACACAGCAGGGTATTGTCACCCACAGCGCCAAAGCCTAAGACTATCAGACAGGATTTAGGATTTTATCCAGCGGTTGGGGATGTTTAACCAGAAAACCCTGGATATAGTCGACGCCTATTTTTTTCAGCAGCTGATGCTGACTTCTGTTTTCCACGCCCTCTGCGACCGTCGATACTCCCATAATATGACCCAGGTGATTGATAGTGCTGACCACGGAATAGTCGACGTCACTATTGTCCATGGTTTTGATAAAGCTCGAGTCAATCTTCAGGCAGTCGATTGGCAACTCTTTTAGGTAGGCAAATGAAGATAGCCCGCTGCCAAAATCATCCAGAGCAAAAGACACGCCCACCGAGCGTAATGTGGCTATCAGACGCTTAGCCTCTGGCAGATGTTTTACTGCCGCAGTCTCAGTAATTTCAAACTGGATATGCTTGGGTGGAATACCGCTGTCGCTAAATCCGGCGAGAATATAATCAATAGCATTTTCGTCCCCCACAGTGGTTCCAGACAGATTGACGGCCAAGGTTGGCAGCAACTCGCCCCGCCGCTGGCGGTTTTGCAGAAATTCCAGTGCATTGGTAAATACCCATTTGTCCAGATCGTCGATTAAAGAAAAATGCTCTGCCACGGGAATAAACTCTGAGGGTGGCAAAATGCTGCCATCACTGTCGCGCATACGCACCAGAATCTCGTAATATCTTGGCAGTGCAATATTTGGGTTTAAAGACACTATCGGCTGGGCAAAGAGGGTAAACCTGTTTTCATCCAATGCTGATACGATCTTGGGCATGCTGGTGGCCAGGCGGCGACGTTTGCTGACCTCTTCATTAAAGGACTGAAAATGAATTTTATTGCGCCCCCTGTCACGAGCGGCGGCACAAGATGACCCGGCACTGATCATAAGATCGATATCCGAGAGCGCCTCAGCATCAATCATAATACCGCCAATACTAGCCCCCACCCTGAGGGTTTCGCCCTCCCAGGGAATACTGAAGTCTTTGATCACCTCGAGCACCTGCTCGGCCATAGCCATAGCCTTGTCGTAATTTATACAGTGCAATAGGAGCGCAAATTCGTCGTTGCCAATGCGCGCGGCAATATCACTGGGGCCTGCGATCTCCATAAGCAGACGGGCAAACTGAACCAACATTTCATCACCCGCCATATGTCCGCTGGTATCATTGATCACTGAAAAGTTGTAGAGATCTATATACAGCAGTGCATGGATAGAGCCCTCTCGTTTGGCGCTTTCTATGGCGCGCTGAAGTCGCTCTGCCAATAGCTTCCTATTTGGCAACCCGGTAAGCTCGTCGTGCATGGACTGCCAGCGCAGGCGACTGGAAACGCGCCTGGCTTCGCTCAGGGGCCGGAATATAACCAGACATTTTTGCATGCGATTCATGGCATCTCGCATGGGGAATGCTGATACGGCTACCGCCATGGGCTCGGCGCCGCGCACCTTTAGCAGCAGTGACTCTGTCTCCTGAATATTGACAGCCTGGGTCAGCGCATCGTGAACCGGTGTCACCTTAACGCCGGTCTTCTCATTGGCCAGGGGCATCACTGCTTCAATCTGCGGCGCTTTTGAGGCGTCCAGTTCGAAGCCCAGAAGCTGCTCTGCCATGGGGTTCATCTCTGCAACAAAGCCCTCGGCATCAACAACCAGCACAGCATCGGCAACGCCCTTAGATGTGCAATCAAACAGGCGGCCACGGTTGGCCAACTCCTCTGCGATCAGACTGCTCTGGGTACGATCACGGCAGAGTAAAATTAACTCTTGTGAATCCTCAGAGCAGCTAAAGATTTGCAAGTCCAGTCGCCGAGACTCTCCCTCTGAGGTGGCAGCTAAGATATAACCCTGGGGATTTTGAGCTACCAGCTTATCAAGACTGCCGGAAATATCAGACCCATCGAGGTCATTGAGGTCGGGGAATAACAATCGTACTGAGCTGCCGCGCAACACCTCTTCACTATAGCCAAAGAGAGTTTCTGCAGCCTGGCTAATCGTTGAGATATAACCATAGCAATCCACCACTAGCGTCGCACTATCCTGGCTAAAGTTAATACTGCGACTGATGGCTGTGGATTGCGAAGGACTATTGTCTGGCGCCTGGCCAGGGCACTGCAGGCTCAAACCTCCTGGAGCTGGATCTTCTCTGTGGCTGGTAAAGTGAATACGAATCAAGCCATAGATATTGCTGCCATCGCGATAGGCGCGCATGGAAATAGCCCAGATGGGCTCCCTCAGCCCTGCACTGGCGCCAAAGGCGTTGGCAAACTGATCAAGAAGGGTGTTTTGGCTGGGTCTGGAGCAGCGCTTTTCACCAATGGCAATCAGAACCTCATGGAGTTCGGAGGCAAATAGACTGCCGTGAAGGCTAGGGAACAATGAGTAAAACCCTTTGCCTTGAGACTGACCCGAGGAGACACCGCAAAATTTGGCTGCTTTGCGATCAATCTTGACAATTTTAAAGTTTTCGTCGACAACCATAACACCGCCTTTCAGGCGGGCTGCCACCAGATCTTGGCTGAGAGCCTGTTCAAGTCCGGTACCAGGCTCTGTATCTGCTTGTCTCTCTTGTTTTTTTTCTAATTCTGTCCCAGAAACAATTCCATCTGCATTCAAGACATCTGTCATTGGTATTTAACCTTGGGAGAGCAACTCCCTTAAATCAATAATCGCCGCATTGGCACGACTAATATAAGACGCCATCACCAGTGAGTGATTAGCGAGTAACCCAAAGCCCTCACCATTAACAATAATCGGGGCATGCACCGGCTGCTGAGTCATTTCCAACTCCCTCACAATTTGTCGCACACTGGCTCGGGCATTTTTCTTGTCAAGAACATCAGCAAAATCAATTTCAATGGCCTGTAGAAAATGTAGCAGTGCCCAGGAGGTTCCGCGAGCCTCATAGAAAACATTATCTATCTGCATCCAGTCGGTTTTTACCACAAGCTCTCTGGGAGAAGCTGTAGATTGGCGCGCATCTGCCGCCCCAGCGAGATCAGTATTGATGCGGCGCTGGCCCACACTGGCGGAAAGTCGCTGCGACAGACTGCCCAGTCTGGTCTCCACGGTGCCCAGCCAATAGCGCAGATTGTCAGCGCGGGCATAGAATTGAGCATCGAATTCCTGTTCGTCGCCAAGACGCTGCAGGTAACTTGTTAAGTAGTCACGACCATCGGCATACTCACTTTCCGGCCAGGGCACAGCCCAGCTCTGATGGTCTACATTGAATCTGGGCTCGGCCAGGGCCAGGTCGCGATCTTCCGTAGACTGGGACTGAGATCGACTAAATGACTCGCGCATTGCCTTACTGAGGTCCCGCACCTGGACCAACACACCAAACTCCCAGCTTGGCAGATTATCCAACCACAGCCCCGGAGGTATAACATCATTGGCCAGATAACCACCGGGCTTGTTAAGCATAGTATCGATCACATGAACCAATGTGCCTGTAGTGGCAGCGCCGACTACCGGTTGCTGCGACTGACTATTGACAGAGGTAACCTCAAATAGATCGGGCTCATCACTCCAGTACCAACCCAGCAGTATTAGCAATACCAATAGCAGCACTGTGCTTAAAAGACTGTAGCGCAGGCCCTTGGGGGCCTGTTCGCCCACATAGTCCTCTGACAGAGTTTCACTCATACTGCTGTAAGAGCGGCTCCACCTCGATCTCAGTCCCTTAAACAGCTTCATTAATGGTGCATCCCGCCCATAGGTTTGGCGACCAAGCTGCGGATTTCAGCATTAATCTGAAGAGTGCCGCACTGATCTGTATTGAGCTGCAGAGGCGTACTCTCACCAGCGACCAGCGGCTGCTGAAGATTAAACAGCATAATATGCAGTCCGCCAGGCTGGAATACCAACGTCTCACCAGCGTTTATTTGCAACCCACCGGCAACTGGCCGCATGCGCATCATGCCATCGCTGTGCAGGTGATCGTGAAACTCGAGACGGTCAGACAGGGGGGACTCAGCGCTGAGGATCTTACAGTCCTGGCTACCACTGTTGGTGATGCTAAGAAAGCCGGCGGTAACTGTGCGCCCGGGAGGCATGGTGCGAATATAAGCGTCAGAGGCTTCGAGCACAGACCCATGCGCATGTTGTGCTGTATGAGTAGCGGGCTGAGACTGGGTTAATGGGGCTAGCAGAGCGATCTGCGTCGCCACAATAAACGCAATGGTTTTTTTCATATTGATCCTCTCGGAAACTATAGCACGGAGCTAGCGAGGTTGACTGGTTATCAGGTTTTTTTACCCTGCCTATGCTACCAAAATGTTAAACTCAGGGTCAGAGTATTTTGAACGGTTTGTCCATCTGGACTCTGCACACTAAATAATAAGCCAGTATGACAATGGAATAGCGATATGAAGACAATTTTTAGAAAGGGCCTATTACTGAGCCTAGGGCTCGTGGCTCTATCCTTTAGCCTGGCTGGCTTAGCTCAGGTATCTGTATCGCAAACCTCAGGCTCAGCAAACAACCTGCTGGTGCAAGACAGCAATACTTTTATTCCTGTAGAACAGGCCTATCAGGTCGATGTGTCGGTAGGGGATGGTCAGCTGCGGTTTGACTGGACCATTACCGATGGCTACTACCTGTACCGGGATCGCTTCAAGTTCAATGCCGTGGATCCCAGCAGCCAGCTGCAACCTCCGAGCTTCCAGACAGGCAAGGTAAAGTGGGACGATTACTTTGAGGCCGAGCTGGAGGTTTATTATAAAAGCACCAGCGTAACCCTACCTTTTAGCACCGAGGCCGATCAGATAGAAATCCAGATAGAGTCCCAGGGCTGTGCCGATGCCGGACTCTGTTACCCTCCCTACAAGCAGTGGGTGACCATTGACTTGCTGTCGGGCACTGTCTCTATCAGCAACACAGCCTCAGCATCTGCGCAGAGAGGAATTGATGCTAACCCTGTTGCAGATGCACCACTGTCTCTTGGTTTGGTATTAGTCTTCGCCCTCGCTGGGGGTATGATTTTAAACCTGATGCCCTGTGTTTTTCCGGTACTATCCATCAAGGCACTCAGCTTTGCGCGAGCTCATCAGTCTCAGCGCAGCAAACAGATTCATGGCTTGGTCTACACCCTGGGGGTGGTCTCCAGCTTTGTCGCCATAGCTGTGGTTATGCTTGCCCTGCGCTCAGCTGGAGAAGCCGTGGGCTGGGGCTTTCAGCTACAGTCTCCAGGTTTTATTGTAGGTCTGATCTATCTGTTTTTTATTATGGGTCTGGCTTTCTCGGGCTATCTGGAGATTGGCGCCGGGCTGATGTCACTGGGTCAGTCGGCAGATACCGATGAAGAGAGCCTTAGTTCGTCTTTTTTAACCGGTGTTTTAGCTACCACTGTTGCCAGTCCCTGCACTGCACCCTTTATGGGCCCAGCACTGGGCTTTGCGGTCTCCCAATCTTCAGCTGTTGCCCTGCTAGTATTTGCTTTTCTGGGGCTGGGTATGGCCCTGCCCTTTATCCTACTCACTCTGATACCAGGACTCAGTCAACGGCTGCCAAAACCCGGACAGTGGATGGATACCTTCAAGCAGTTCCTGGCTTTCCCTCTTTATCTCACTGCAGCCTGGCTAGTTTGGGTCGCCGGCCGGCAAACCAGTGTGGATGTAGTAGCCGCAGTTATTGTGGGCCTTACACTGATTGCTATGGCAATCTGGCTATGGAAGCTGGATCGGGCGGCGGGTACAAAAACCTGGCAACTCAGCCTCAGCAAGCTGTTGGCAGCACTCTGTCTTGTAGGAGCCGTAGCTATACCAGCTGCTGGTCTGTCGGATAATGATAGAGTGGCTCGCTGGGAAACCTATTCCCCCCAGCGCCTGAGCGAGCTGCGAAGTAGTGGTAAGCCAGTGTTTGTAAATCTCACTGCAGACTGGTGTATTACCTGCCTGGCCAATGAAAAGGTCGCACTGAGCTCCGAGGCTTTCTACCAAGCCCTGGCAGCCAACAATATCACCTATATGAAAGGGGACTGGACCCATTCTGATCCGGAGATCACAGAACTGCTCAATCAGTATCAGCGCAGCGGTGTGCCCCTGTATCTGCTCTACCCAAGTGGCGATGGAGGGGCACAGATTTTGCCGCAAATTCTCCTACAAGATATGGTTCTCGACGCGCTAAATAGCATCAATTAGATGTTAGCTGCATTTTAGCCACAAATTTGTGGGTTTTAGCCGAATTTAGACGAACTTCGTCATAAAGGCGCCTTTTTGGTGCGATTATGAGGCTAAAACCCGCTATCTGGCCAGAAATTCAGCCTAGCGCAAGAACAACACCGAGGAAAAAGCAGCAAAAATCGAGTAAAATGAGGCGAATTTCGCCGAAAAACAGTTTTTGCCGCTATTTGTGGACAGGCTGTGAGTTTTAGGGCAGACTGCAATGAACTCCAGCAGACCTGCGATTATTATGGCGTCCATACTCCTTCTCCACGGCCCTAACCTGAACCTGCTCGGCACCCGGGAGCCGGAGCTCTACGGCAGTGCATCTCTGGAACAAATCAATCAGCATCTAATGGATATCGCTATTGGTGCAGGCCACCATTTGCAGGCGCTGCAAAGCAATGCGGAATATGAGCTGATCCAGCGCATCCATGATGCCAAGCAGGAGGGAATAAACTACATTATTTTCAATCCTTGCGCCTTTACTCATACCAGTGTGGCTCTGCGCGACGCGCTGCTTGGTGTGGAGATTCCCTTTATAGAAGTGCACCTCTCCAATGTCCACGGACGCGAAGAGTTTCGTCGCCACTCCTATTTTTCTGATATTGCTGAGGGCGTTATTTGCGGCTTCGGCGCTAAAAGCTACGATCTTGCGCTGCACGCCGTGCTTAGCAAGCTTGACCAATAATGAGAGATTAGAATGGACATTCGCAAAGTTAAAAAACTGATAGAACTGCTGGAAGAATCCAACATTAATGAGTTGGAGATCACCGAGGGTGAAGAGTCTGTGCGCATTAGCCGCGGCGGCCCAGTGACCTATTCCGCACCCCCTGCCCCAGCGCCTGTGCCAGCACCTGCAGCGCCGGCTCCAGCTGCAGCTGCTGCTGCAGCTCCGGCTGCGGATGAGCTAAGTGGTCATGTGGTGCGCTCACCCATGGTTGGCAGCTTCTACAGCGCGCCGGCCCCAGGCTCTGCCGCCTTTGTGCAGGTCGGTCAGACGGTGGCGCCCGGCGATGTTCTATGCATTATCGAAGCTATGAAAATGATGAATCAGATTGAAGCCGACAAGGCGGGCACCATTGGAGCCATACTGCTTGAAGACGGTGAGCCGGTTGAGTTCGATCAACCTATGTTTACTATTGTTTAAAGTCTGCCGGGAACCTGATCATGCTGGATAAAGTGCTTATCGCCAATCGCGGCGAAATTGCCTTAAGAATTCTTCGCGCCTGCAAAGAGTTGGATATTAAAACCGTTGCTGTGCACTCAAAAGTGGATGCTGAGCTCAAACATGTGAAGCTGGCTGACGAAGCGATTTGCATTGGCCCCAACCCCTCACCCCAGAGTTATCTCAATGTGCCAGCGATCATCAGCGCCATGGAGATTACCGGAGCTCAGGGAGTTCACCCCGGTTATGGTTTTTTAGCTGAAAATGCTGACTTTGCAGAGCAGGTAGAAAACAGCGGCTTTGTATTTATAGGTCCAACCGCCGACGTGATCCGCATTATGGGCGACAAAGTTGCTGCTATTAAGGCAATGAAAGAGGCCGGTGTACCCACGGTGCCAGGCTCCGATGGCCCTCTGCCCAATGACCCTGAATTTCTCAAAGCTACGGCCCAGCGCATAGGCTATCCAGTGATTATTAAAGCTGCTGCTGGTGGCGGTGGCCGAGGCATGCGCGTGGTAGAAAACGAGCAAAGTCTGCTTAATGCAGTGAGTATTACCAAGACAGAAGCCGCAGCTGCCTTTGGCGATGGCACTGTGTATATGGAGAAATTTCTGCAAAACCCGCGACATGTGGAGGTGCAGATACTGTCAGATGGTCAGGGTAGCGCTATTCATCTGGGTGACCGCGACTGCTCGCTACAGAGGCGCCACCAGAAGGTCATTGAAGAAGCGCCAGCTCCAGGAATTCCTGAAGAGGCTCGTCAGGCGGTTTTTGAAAGCTGCGTCAACGCCTGTATACAGATTAATTATCGCGGCGCCGGTACCTTTGAGTTTCTCTACGAAGACGGCAACTACTACTTTATTGAAATGAATACCCGCGTTCAGGTTGAGCATCCCGTGTCTGAGATGATCACCGGCGTCGATATTATTAAAGAACAGCTATTGATTGCCAGCGGCAGACCTCTGAGCTTTAAGCAAGAAAATATTATTTTCCGCGGCCACAGCTTTGAGTGTCGTATCAATGCAGAGGATCCAGTGAGCTTTATGCCCCAGCCAGGCACCATCAATGCCTACCACGCACCGGGCGGCAATGGCGTGCGCGTTGATTCCCATATTTACAATGGCTACAGAGTGCCACCCAATTACGACAGTCTAATCGGCAAGGTTATAACCTATGGCCGCGACAGAAACTCAGCCCTGTCAAGAATGCGCAACGCGCTGGATGAAATGGTGATTGACGGCATAAAGACCAATATAGAACTCCATGCAGATCTGGTTCGCGATACCGAGTTTAAAAAAGGTGGAGTCAATATCCACTACCTCGAGAAAAAACTCGGTCTGTAAAAGAGTGTCAGCCAATCGATGGGTCCAACTACAGACTGAAGTACCCCTAAAGCAGACCGAATCTACTGAAGACGCTATGCTGGAGCTGGGTGCTGTGTCAGTCACACTGCAGGATGCTGCAGACCAGCCTATTCTGGAACCAGGTGTGGGTGAAACCCCTCTGTGGGACAGCTGCGTTGTCAAAGCCCTATTCCCCTCGACTATAGATACTGATGCTGTATCTCTGCAGCTAAAATCCCAATTGCAACCGCAACTGGACGCCGAGCTGCGCTGGGAGCTACTTGAAGACAAAGACTGGTCCCAGGAATGGAAGAAGTATTTCAAGCCACTCAAATGTGGCCATCGCCTGTGGATCTGTCCCAGTTGGACTGATGCACCAGATCCCAATGGTATCAATCTATTACTGGACCCCGGGCTGGCCTTTGGCACCGGCAGTCATCCCACAACCCATCTCTGCTTACGCTGGCTGGACCAGCAGGATCTCAAGGGTAAAACACTGATTGACTATGGCTGTGGCTCGGGAATACTGGGAATTGCTGCCCTGCTGCTGGGCGCGGAAAAAGTGATAGCTATAGACAACGATCCCCAGGCGCTGCTGGCTAGTCGCGATAACGCCCAGCGCAACAGTATTGCTGATCATCGCCTGATTACCTGCCTGCCCGATGCCATTCCAGACAATAGTCTGGCCGATATTATGGTGGCTAATATTCTCGCCGCACCTCTTATTGAGCTTGCCGATAACATTAGCGACCTCACCGCTGCCGGTGGTTTGCTGTGCCTGTCCGGGCTGCTTGAGTCGCAGATTGAGGACGTGGCTGCGCCCTATCTGCAGCAATTTACCTTTGATGCCGCAGGCATAGAGGATGAGTGGGCAAGGCTGTCGGCCACAAAACTGAGCTAGCTGAGCATCTAACTGCCGCAGGTTTTTGGAGGGGCTGGGGGTTTTATCAGTTTGATTGGCGCTAAGGGCTTTTGATTGGCGCTAAGGGCTCTTGACTGGCGCTAAAGGCTCTTGATTGGGGCTAAGGGCTTTTGATTGGCGCTAAAGGCTTTCAAGGTCCTCAATAGTATCTATATCTATAGCCGCTTCAGGCATGGGTACTGTGACTTTATCGTTCAACGATTGCAACATAGCCTTGGCGCCAGAGTCGCCATCCAGAGCCATCAAATCGGCAAAAAATGTGCGCGGGAAAAGCGCTGGTACTCCAGCATGACCATCATAGACGGCACAGACCACCCTGTCCCTGTCAAATAGATCCAGCAACTCGGCCAGTGCGGTGCTGGTTAACAATGGCTGATCTCCAAGCATGATCAGCAGACCATCGTAAGCTAACTGATCCGCAGCCAGATGCCTTACAGCACAGGCAATAGAGTTACCCAGTCCGCGCTGCCAATCTGGATTAATAATGACCTCGGCACCAACCAGTTGTTTTTCTATATTTTGCCAGTCACTGCCCAGCAGGCTGTAGACCTTGCCTGGCAATAATTGATCGACCAGATTGATCGCCTGCTGCAACATGGGTAAACCATCGATAGAGACCAGCTGCTTGGGACCATCGCCGCCAGAACTGACAAATCGCGACCCACTACCAGCGGCTAAAATCACTGCCCCTATATTGGCTGTCACTGAGACTGACCCAGACAATCAAATAGCATAACGGCACTAGCCTGCCAATCTATGGACCCTGTCTTTATCTGCTGGAGAAAATGGTTGTTGAGTATCATAGGCTGCAGGTAATTATGCTGTGATTGATGGTTCATTATAGTTTTAGGACTATCGGTTTACAGCATATGAGTAAAAATAAGGCTTTTTTTAATTGATCACTTTTTAATCAGTTGGTCACAGGGTAGAATGGCCAACCGTTTTTTCACTGATCTATGGCTTTGCTGTGTTTAATATTGGCCCCTACCAGATTGATCGCAAAACTATACTGGCTCCTATGGCCGGAGTAACTGATTTGCCCTTCCGTCAGCTGTGCAGGGAGATGGGCGCCGGGCTGGTGGTCTCCGAGATGGTGGCCGCAGATCCTAGCACCTGGGATACCAGAAAGTCTCGCCTGCGCATCCAGTTTGGCGATGAACCGGCACCCAGATCAGTACAGATTGCTGGCTATGATCCGCAGATGATGGCTACAGCGGCGCAGTTTAATGTTATCCAGGGCGCTGAAATTATCGATATAAACATGGGCTGTCCAGCCAAAAAAGTCTGCAAGCGGGCGGCAGGCTCGGCGTTATTGCAGGATCCACAGCTGGTCTCCAGTATTTTACATGCAGTAGTCGACGCCGTTGATGTCCCTGTCACACTAAAGATTCGCACCGGCTGGGATCGTCAAAATCGCAATGCCGTGACCATTGCGAAAATTGCTGAACAGGCTGGAGTAGCGGCGCTCGCTGTACATGGCCGCACTCGAGCCTGTCGTTTTGTAGGGGAAGTCGAATACGATACCATCGCCGCAGTAACAGAGGCCGTCTCTATGCCAGTGATTGCCAATGGCGATATTACCAGCCCAGAAAAAGCTGTCGCCGTGCTCGAGCATACAGGAGCTGCCGCGGTGATGATTGGGCGCGGAGCTCAGGGCAATCCATGGATTTTTTCTCAGATTAATCAATATCTTGAAAATGGCCAACATCTACCACCCCCGAGCTTTCATGAGCTGGGGCAAATGATGGCTCGCCATTTACTGGCACTCCATAAATTCTATGGCGAAGTGGGCGGTGTGCGAATTTCCAGAAAACACATTGGTTGGTACAGCAGTGAACTGGCTGGCGGCAAAGAGTTTACCCAGCAATTTAATAAGCTCGAAAGTACCGCTCAACAGCAACAGTTTGTGGATCAATTTTTTAATAACCCAGTTAACCAGGAACAGGCCGCATGACTTCTGCAATAGAGACACCAACTACAGTCGCAGAGGGCAGCCCTGCAGCAAGTGATAGCCCTGCAGCCAGTGAAAGCCAGAGCAGTCAATCTCTTAGATACAGTGTGGCCGAGGCAATGCAGCGCTACTTTGCCGACCTCGATGGCCAGGATACCCGAGACTTATATGAGCTGGTTATGGCTGAAGTGGAACCGCCACTGCTGAGTGCAACGATGAATTATACCCGTCAGAATCAGAGCAGAACTGCGGAAATTCTCGGGCTCAACCGCGGCACTCTGCGCAAAAAATTAAAACATTACGACCTTCTGTAACAGGTACTAATCACCTACTGCACCCTTTGAACTATCAGCTTTTAAACCGAGGACTCCATGAGCGACTTACGAAAAATTTCCCGCGCACTGATCAGTGTTTCCGATAAAACTGGCATTGTAGATTTTGCCCAGGCACTCACCGAGCAGGGCGTAGAAATACTCTCTACTGGAGGCACCTTTCGCCTGCTGCGCGAAAATTCGATTGCGGTCACCGAGGTATCTGACTACACCGGCTTTCCCGAGATGATGGATGGCCGGGTCAAAACATTGCACCCCAAAGTGCATGGCGGAATCCTTGGCCGTCGAGGCCAAGACGATAATGTAATGGCAGAGCATGGCATTCAACCCATCGATATGGTGGTGGTTAACTTATACCCGTTTGCTGCCACAGTGGCAGACCCCTACTGTGATCTACCCAGGGCGATTGAGAATATTGATATTGGTGGCCCGACCATGGTTCGCTCTGCGGCCAAAAATCATAAAGACGTTGCCATAGTAGTTAATGCAGGCGACTACAGCACAGTTATTGCAGAGATGCAGGCCAACAAGGGGCAACTGAACTACAGCACCAGATACCAACTTATGGTGAAGGCCTTTGAGCACACTGCTGCCTACGACGGCATGATTGCCAACCATTTTGGGGCCAGAAATACCGCCAATGAAAAGCGCGACTTCTCTGATACCTACAATGTGCAGTATTTTAAAACCCAGGAAATGCGCTACGGCGAGAATCCTCACCAGAAGGCTGCTTTCTACACAGAGGCCAACCCAACAGAGGCTAGCGTAGCCACTGCGGTGCAGTTGCAGGGCAAAGAGTTGTCGTTTAACAATATTGCTGACACAGATGCGGCGCTAGAAACTGTGAAACAATTTGATCAGCCCGCCTGTGTGATTGTAAAACATGCCAACCCCTGTGGTGTGGCTGTAGCTGTGGATATCAACACTGCTTATGATCTGGCTTTTGCCACAGATCCAGAATCGGCTTTTGGTGGCATTATTGCTTTTAATCGCGAACTGGATGCAGCAACCGCAGAAAAAATCTGCGAGAAACAATTTGTTGAAGTGATTATTGCTCCCTCGGTATCTGCAGAGGCTGTAACCGCTGTAGCTGCCAAAAAAAATGTTCGCCTGCTGGAATGTGGCGCCTGGGGCACAGAGCGACCTCAGGACTTTGACTATAAGCGTGTCAATGGCGGCCTGCTGATTCAGGACCGCGACAATGGCATGATCACAGAGCAAGACCTTAAAATTGTCTCCGACCGCCAGCCGTCAGAGGCCGAACTGGCCGATATGATGTTTGCCTGGAAAGTCGCCAAGATGGTTAAGTCCAATGCCATCATCTACGCCAAAAACAATCAAACCATAGGTGTGGGAGCCGGTCAGATGAGCCGTATTAACTCAGCGCGAATCGCCGGCATCAAAGCCGAGCATGCCGGGCTAGAAGTGGTCGGCGCGGTGATGGCATCAGATGCCTTCTTCCCATTCCGCGACGGCATCGATAACGCAGCCGAAGCTGGAATCAGCTGCATTATTCAGCCCGGCGGTTCCATGCGCGATGATGAGGTGATTGCCGCAGCCAATGAACACGGCATGGCCATGGTGTTTACCGGCATGCGTCATTTTAGACATTAGAGCCTAAGCTGTTAACGGCTATAAAAAAGCCCGCTAAATGCGGGCTTTTTTATTTTCTGTGCTGTTGTATCCCATGGGCTTGGCGAGCCCTCTGGCCGCAGCCTGGCAAGATGGCCCAAGACTTTATTCAACCGCCTTGGTTGCCGCAAATGCCGCTAACGCCCGCTCCCGAGACTCTTTGATATCGACAATTGGGGTGGGATAGTTAACACCCATCTCTACACCTGCTGCTGCCAGAATATTTGCGGGCGCCAGCCAGGGGGCAT
>JAYPYO010000016.1:0-38030 GCA_038135995.1 Porticoccaceae bacterium | reverse complement strand
TTTCAGGATCCTCGGCATAAATCCGTGCCTCAAAGGCATGGCCATTAATCTGTAATTGTTCCTGGGAGCAGGGCAGTGGTTCACTGCTGGCAACTCGCAGCTGCCACTCTACCAGATCCTGGCCACTGATCATTTCGGTAACTGGGTGCTCAACCTGGAGTCGAGTATTCATCTCCATAAAGTAAAACTGGCCCTGGGCATCCAGCAAAAACTCCACGGTACCGGCACCCTGATAGTTGATTGCCTGGGCAGCCTTTATTGCCGCCTCACCCATTTTCTGGCGCAGCGCTTCAGACATCCCCGGCGCCGGTGCTTCCTCGATCACTTTCTGATGGCGGCGCTGCACAGAGCAGTCCCGTTCAAACAGATACACCCCATTGCCCTGGCTATCGCAAAATACCTGAATTTCCACATGCCGTGGTTTAAGCAGATACTTCTCCACCAGCATAATATCGTCATTAAAACTATTGCGAGCTTCGCGCTTGGCCGCCTCCAGAGCCTGATCAAATTCTTCCTCGGCATAGACAGCGCGCATGCCTTTGCCGCCACCACCAGCCGCTGCCTTAAGCAGCACCGGATAACCCATTTTATTGGCCGCCTGTTTGATTACTGCAGCAGATTGATCCTCGCCATGATAACCAGGCACCAGGGGCACGCCGGCATCAGCCATAATAGTTTTTGCTGCAGACTTGGAGCCCATAGCCACAATAGATTCAACCGGTGGACCAATAAATACCAGATTATTTTCCTCACACTGGCGACAAAACTCAGCATTTTCCGACAGAAACCCATAGCCTGGATGAATCGCCTCAGCGCCAGTCTCCAGCGCTGCCTGAATGATGTTATCTCCCAGCAGGTAAGATTCCGTGGAGGGAGAAGGTCCTATAAACACAGACTCATCAGCCATCTGCACATGCAGTGCATTGCGGTCAGCCTCAGAGTAAACCGCCACAGTAGCAACACCCATAGCTCGAGCAGTCTTGATAATGCGACAGGCAATCTCGCCGCGGTTGGCAATTAAAATTTTACTGAACATAAATGACCCTAATCTGTTAACCAATGGGGTTTGCGCTTTTGCAAAAAAGCCTGCAAACCCTCCTGACCCTGCTCACTCACCCGAATAGCAGCAATGGACTCGCAGGTAGCATCAATCAGCGGTTGATCAATAGGCTTGCCGGCAATATCAAACACCAACTGCTTGGCCGCCATCACCGCCTCAGGTCCATTGGCCAGCACAGCATCAACCAGGCGATCGACTTCCTCATCAAGCTGTTCGGCATCTACCACCTCATTAACCAAACCTAATTGCAGCGCCCTGTGAGCGTTGAAGCGCTCGGCAGTCACAAAGTAACGCCGCGCCGCACGTTGCCCAATTGCCGCAATCACATAGGGGCTGATAGTCGCCGGTACCAATCCAATCTTTACCTCACTCAGGCTAAAGCTTGCCGCACTGGCAGCCACCGCCATATCGCAGCAGCTTATCAGGCCCAGGGCGCCGCCAAAGGCAGCTCCCTGAACCCGAGCGATGGTTGGCTGAGGCATCTGATTTAGCGTCTTAAGCATCAGCGCCAGGGCACCGGCATCACGAAGATTTTCTTCATAGGAATAGCTGGCCATGCGCTTCATCCATTCTAGGTCGGCACCAGCAGAAAAGCTTTTGCCCTCAGAAGCCAGAACCATAACCCGAACATTAGAATTGTCGGCGATCGCAATAAATGCTTCTGTAAGCTCACCAATAATCTCATCATCAAAAGCATTATGTTTATCCGGATTATTCAACCTAACCCGGGCAACCCCAAGATCATCAATATCAGTAATCACTTTATCCATAATTCACCCATAACCAATTACGCGCTATCCAGAGATATTAAGAAAGGCACAGCGAGTTCCCATAGGCTGTGCCTCTCTTAATGTCTCGTCAATCAGCACTCCAAACCCATCACATCCGAAACAACCCAAACCTAGTCTCTTCAATCTCCCGATTGTGGCTCGCCGAAATAGACAGCCCCAACACCATCCGCGTATCCGCCGGATCGATCACCCCATCATCCCAGAGCCTGGCCGACGCATAATAGGGATGTCCCTGATGCTCATAATTATCAATAATCGGCTGCTTAAACTCAGCTTCATCCTCAGCACTCCAGTCCTGACCATCGCGCTCATACTTATCTCTGGTTACCTGAGCCAATACCGCAGCTGCCTGCTCACCGCCCATCACCGAAATCCGCGCATTGGGCCACATAAACATAAAGCGAGGATCATAGGCACGGCCGCACATACCGTAATTACCGGCGCCAAAGGAACCGCCAATAATCACCGTAAACTTGGGTACATTAGCCGTTGCCACGGCCGTCACCATCTTCGCTCCGTGCTTGGCAATTCCATTATTCTCATACTGCTTGCCCACCATAAATCCGGTGATATTTTGCAAGAACACCAGGGGGATTTTGCGCTGGGCACAGAGCTCAATAAAGTGCGCACCCTTCTGGGCTGACTCGCCAAACAAAATGCCATTATTGGCCACAATACCCACCGGATAACCAAAGATACGGGCGAAACCACAGACCAAAGTGGTGCCATAGAGCGCCTTAAATTCATCAAAATCAGAGCCATCTACAATGCGCGCAATGACCTCACGCACATCATAGGGCTTGCGAGAATCCGCAGGCACAACACCATAGATTTCACTGCTGTTGCAGACCGGCTCAATCGCCTCTGTTAAATCGCCATTGACGGGCTTGACCCGATTAAGTCTGGCCACCGCCTTGCGGGCCAGATCCAGAGCATGATGATCATTGTTGGCCAGATGGTCCGCCACCCCAGAGGTGCGACAGTGCACATCGCCGCCGCCGAGATCTTCAGCAGTGACCACCTCGCCGGTGGCCGCTTTTACCAGAGGAGGGCCAGCAAGAAAAATAGTCCCCTGTTCCTTGACGATAATTGACTCATCAGCCATCGCCGGTACATAGGCACCACCAGCTGTACAGGAACCCATGACCGCGGCAATCTGCGGAATATTGCGCGCCGACATATTGGCCTGATTAAAAAAGATACGACCAAAATGATCGCGGTCCGGAAACACCTCATCCTGACGGGGCAGATTGGCACCGCCAGAATCCACCAGATAAATACAGGGCAGATTATTTTCAGCAGCAATCGCCTGAGCGCGCAGATGCTTCTTCACCGTCAGCGGGTAATAACTGCCACCCTTAACCGTGGCATCGTTGGCAACAATCACGCATTCCTGACCACTGACCCGGCCAATGCCGGTAATGATTCCTGCTGCTGGCACATCCTCTCCATAGACATTGTGGGCCGCCAGCGCAGAGAGCTCGAGGAACGGCGAGCCCGGGTCCAGAAGCCCCTGCACGCGCTCCCTAGGCAGCAGTTTGCCGCGACTGGTATGGCGCTCGCAGGCTTTGCTGCCACCGCCCTGACGAACCCTATCCAGAGCCCTGTGCAAGTCATTAACCTGAGCCTGCATGGCTGCAGCGTTAGCAGCAAAGTCCGCGCTGTTGGGGTTAATCTTACTCTTGATAGTTGCCATAGCCTGCCCCTTACATACTCTCGGAAAACAATTCGCGGCCAATCAGCATACGCCGCACCTCAGAGGTGCCGGCGCCAATCTCATAGAGTTTGGCATCGCGCAGTAATCGACCCGTGGGATATTCATTGGTATAGCCATTGCCGCCCAGGGCCTGTATAGCCTGCAGGGCCATTTGCGTGGCTTTCTCCGCAGTAAATAAAATCACTGCGGCGGCATCTTTGCGGGAATCCTGGCCCATATCGCAGGCTCGGGCTACGGCATATAAATAGGCACGGGATGCATTAAGGTCAGCATACATATCAGCAATCTTGCCCTGCATAAGTTGGAACTCACCAATAGCCTGACCAAATTGTTGGCGCTCATGAATATAGGGCAGCACCACATCCAGACAGGCCTGCATAATGCCCACAGGCCCGCCGGATAGCACGGTGCGCTCATAATCCAAACCAGACATTAGCACTGCTACACCGCGGCCCTCACCGCCGAGAACATTCTCCGCGGGAACCTCACAGTCCTGAAACACCAGCTCACAGGTATTGGAGCCGCGCATACCTAATTTATCCAGCTTTTGATGGCGTGAGAATCCGGGGAAATCACGCTCAACAATAAATGCCGTTATACCCTTAGAGCCAGCCTCTATATCGGTCTTGGCGTAAATAATATAGGTATGAGCATCAGGGCCATTGGTAATCCACATCTTATTGCCGTTAAGCACATAATGATCACCACGTCTCTCGGCTTTAAGTTTCATGCTGACCACGTCAGAGCCAGCATTGGGCTCACTCATAGCCAGCGCGCCAATATGCTCTCCGGAGCAAAGCTTGGGCAGATACTTGAGCTTTTGCTCCTCAGTACCATTTTTATAAAGCTGGTTAACACAAAGATTTGAATGGGCACCATAGGACAGGCCGACCGCTGCCGAGGCGCGAGAAATCTCCTCCATGGCTACAGAATGGGCCAGATAACCCATGGCAGAGCCACCATAGTCTTCGCTCACGGTGATACCCAGCAGCCCCATATCTCCCAGTTTGCGCCACAGATCCATGGGGAACTCGTTGCTGCTGTCGATATCGTCGGCGCGGGGAGCAATCTCAGCAGTGCAAAACTGAAAAACGCTATCGCGAAGCATGTCGATATCAGAGCCGAGATTAAAATTTAAGGTAGGGTAGGGAGTGTTCATGGATTAGGTTTTCCGTTGGATTTAAGGGCCTCAATACAATCGGCTTCTGCCTGGTTGAGGTCTTTGAGCAGCTTGCTGATATCGTCTAGCTGCTGGTTGAGTTTGGTGCGCTGTGCCTGAATGGCATCGATAAGTTTTTTAAGCTGGTCCACATTAGTTTTGCCAGGCTCATACATATCAATAATTTCCCTTGAGTCATCCAGAGATAACCCCAGTCGCTTGCCGCGCAGAATTAGTCGCAGGCGAGTGCGGTCGGCGGGACTGTAAACTCTGGTCTGGCCTCGTCGGGTGGGCGCCAGCAGACCCAGATCCTCGTAGTGGCGGATGGTTCTGGTGGTCACATCAAATTCTTTGGCAAGTTGAGAAATACTGTATTCAGCCATTGCAGGGCTCGGCACGTTATAAGCTTGGTAAGCAGTATAACCTTACCTTTACGTTAACGTAAAGTAGCTGGCTTAGTTCGGCAGGCACAACCTATGCTATTTAAGGGGGTAAAATCGCTCTAAATGTAGCTAATTGTTGTTATATGTATCTAAATTACATGAAAACACGAAATTATGCAGTGTTATTAGTCCAGTGTTAAATCCATCTGATACTGGAATAGCTCGGTGTTATACAGCGCCGCTAAGTAGTCCACCAGCATCTCCTGATCGTCGTCCTGATAAAAAGAGCGACGCACCAGACTCAGCAAGGGAAAGCCTGTGGGCACTTGCAGGTGCGCCGCAATAGCCTCGTTAGCGGCGACTGCGCTAATAGTCTGATTGATATGGCTGACCTGCATGCCGCTTTCACGAAAATATTGATGGCGGGATTGCCCAATAAAGATATCCGGATTCTCCGGTTTATCGATACCAGCGCTCCAACTATCAAAATAACCAAAAAATGCGCCAGCCCGCTCGCGTTTGCGCACCAGATGAAATAAAGAGTCATTGTTACCCAGAGCAAATTCTGTGCGGATACTTTGGGGAGGCACCACCACGCGGCAGTCCAGCACCTCAGCCACAGAGTTTTGGGCAATGCTGTCAATCTCCTCCAGAACCCCCAGTAGCGGAGCCTCCACCGGCTTTGGTGTGTACTTGTAAATAACATGAGTGCCTTTACCGCGGCCGCGCTCAACCAGATCCTCTGCGGCTAATTCATTGACCGCTCGCTTAACAGTAATCCGGGAAACATTAAAACCGTCGGCCAGTTCCTTTTCGCTAGGTAGCTTTTCTCCCAGATGAAAAGTGCCATCGAGGATATAGCCTTTGATCAGGTTGTATAACTGATAATACAGAGGTGAGGGTGCATCCTCAGACACCAGATTACGCTGGCTTTTACTGAATAATACGGCGCCTGTGTGGGTTGTCATAAGTCTCTCTTTGCTCAAAAAATATTGTTGTGTGTGAATTGACACTTTGGTATAACATTATACCATTGTAATAATAATTCAAAATCTACCTACAGGTACCACCTATGAACATGGCACTTGCTGGCGTGCGCGTCCTGGATCTTACTCATATGCTGTCTGGCCCCTACGGCAGTATGATCCTTGCCGATCTGGGCGCGGAGACCATCAAGGTAGAGCCCTGTCATGGAGAGGGAACTCGCAAGCTACTGGCCACAGACCCGAAAAACTCTCTGGATGGTATGGGCGCTTACTATATTACTCTCAACCGCAACAAGAAGAGTGTAGCTGTAGATCTCAAGACAGAACAGGGGTTGTCACTGTTTAAAGAGCTGGTTAAAAACGTGGATATTGTGATTAGCAACTTTGGTGCCGGTGTGCCAGAGCGGCTGGGTATTGATTACAGTTCTCTGGCAGAGGTCAACCCAAGGATTATTACCTGCACCATTTCCGGGTTTGGCTCCGATGGTCCCGGCAGTAAGCGGCCGGCCTTTGATCAGGTGGCTCAGGCCATGGGCGGTGGCATGTCGATTACCGGTACCAACCAGCAAAATATGGTTCGCGCGGGCATACCCATAGGTGATCTGGGCGGCGGTATGTTTGGCGTTATGGGTATTTTGGCCGCGCTCTGCGAGCGCGAGCGCAGTGGCGCAGGCCAACATGTGGATATCTCCATGCTGGATTGTCAGATTTCCATGCTTAATTACATGGCTACCATGCATTTTCTTTCTGGCGAAGACCCGTACCCCATTGGTAATAGCCACTTTGTCCATGTCCCCTACAATACCTTTAGCTGCTCCGACGGCTATATTGTGATTGCCGTGATAACCGATAACTTTTGGCAAAACCTTAAGCAGGTAGTTAACTGTGCCGAGTTTAATGATGCTAAGTACGATACTCAGCCGGGCCGCTGGCAAGATCAGGAGATGATTAATAGCACCCTAAACCGACTTTTGAGCACTAATACCTGTGAGCATTGGCTGGCCCAACTGGAGGCACAGCGCATTCCCTGTGCGCCGGTCAATAGTCTCAGTCAGGCGCTGACAGATAGTCAGGTGCTGCATCGCAATATGGTGGTCGATCTAAAGCATCCCAGTGGCAAATCCACCAAAGGACCGGGCAATCCCATCAAGCTGTCCCGGAGCAGTGATCAGGATTTCACTGCAGCGCCAACTCTGGGTCAGCACACCCAAGAGGTAATGACCCAACTGCTAAATCTTAGCGTACAACAGATAGACCAGCTGCGAGAGCAGGGAATAATAAAATGAACCCACAAAAGGTAGTGATCACCGATGTGGGCCCCAGAGATGGCCTGCAGAATCAGCCTAAAATACTCAGCATAGATGAGCGCCTGGCGCTCGTTCAGGCTATTGCTGCAGCTGGCGTGCCGCAAATTGAAGTGGGTAGCTTCGTGTCACCTAAAGCAGTCCCTGCCATGGCTGGAACTGATCAGATGTTTGCCAACCTTGGGCGCAGTGGCTTTGCCACCCCAACCATAGCCCTTATTCCGAATATGAAAGGTTACCAACTGGCGCGCGATGCCGGTGCTAAAACCGTTTGCATGGTGCTCTATGCCAGCGATGCGATGGCGCAAAAAAATGCCGCCATGACCATGGCCGAGGCAGAGTTGGTTACTCTGGATATTCTCAAGCTGGCCGTGAATGACGGTATTCAAGTGATTGCCACCATAGCTGTTGCCTTTGGCTGCCCGTTTGATGGCCCCACTGATCCGGCCATTGTTGAAAACGCGGTGGCCAAGTTTATTGCAGCTGGTGCTGATCAGGTGGTGCTGGCAGACACCATAGGTGCCGCACATCCCCAGCAGGTGCGCGAGTTGACCGCCAGACTGGTGCAACAGCACGGCGCTGAAAAGCTGGGTTGTCATTTTCACGATACCCGCGCCATGGGGTTGGCGAATGTCTACGCCGCGGTGGAGTCTGGTATTCGTCGTTTTGACAGCTCTATCGCTGGACTTGGGGGCTGTCCCTTTGCGCCAGGTGCATCGGGCAATGTGGCCACTGATGATATTGCCATGATGCTGCAACAGATGGGGTTTGAAACTGGTATAGATCTGGACAAATTAATGCATGCCTCTGACCTGGCCCAGTCACTGACTGGGACAGCGCCAGGAGGCAGATCCAAAGCCTGGCTTCAGGGTCATCTGGCAAAGCAGGCAAGTTAATCCAAAATATAAAAAAACATAACAATAAATAAGGGTTCGGAGAAAAACATGAGTTACAGACTAGGGGTAGATGTAGGGGGTACATTCACAGACCTTCTGTTGATAAACGAAGATACAGGAGATACCCATACCGCCAAGGTGCCCTCCACGCCGGAAGATTCCTCTATCGGTGTGCTCAATGGGATTGCCCGAATCTGTGACGAGTCTGGAATTAATCCCGAGGAAGTTAGTCGCGTTATGCACGGCACCACAGTAGCCACCAATGCGGTACTTACAGGTCGTGGAGCCAAGGTGGGTCTGGTCACTACCGCTGGTTATGAGGATACACTGCAGGTGGCACGATCGTTCTGCCCCGGCGGTCTCGGTGGCTGGGTCAGCTTTGTTAAAAAGCCATTGTTGGCGCCGCTGGAATTTACCATTGGCGCTTATGAGCGCATAGGTGCTGACGGTGCAGTGGTGACTGCCCTCAATGAAGAGCAGCTGCGCACTGATCTCAAAGCTCTGCATGCAACGGGCGAAGTTGAGGCCCTGACCATCTGCTTTATCAATGCCTACATCAATGGTGAGCATGAGCAACGGGCCGCTGATATTGCGGCCGAGATTTTTACCGATACTCCGATCTCCGTCTCCAGCGATGTAGTGCCAGAGATGCAGGAATATGAGCGCACTGAAACTACGGTTGTAAACTCCTATGTGCGCCCTGAAGTCGCCAGCTATGTGAGCAATTTGCAGGCGGCCCTGGATGATAAGATGGGTGCCGACACTCAGCTGAGCATTCTGCGATCCGACGGCGGTCTGGCCTCGGCCAGAGCCTCCGCGGAGTCACCGGTCAACCTGCTGATGTCGGGCCCCGCTGGCGGAGTTTCCGGGGCTATTTATTTCTGTAGCCGCGCTGGATACGACAATATCCTTACCTGCGATATGGGCGGTACCTCCACCGATGTAGCCCTGATTCAGAATTCCCGTGCTCGGGTGCGTCGCGAAACTATTGTTGCCGATGTAAGAGTTCGCGCCCCCTCGGTCGATGTGCGCACTGTGGGTGCTGGAGGTGGTTCCATTGCCTTTGTACCCGAGTTAACCAAAGCCCTGCGCGTAGGCCCAGAGTCGGCCGGTGCAGTGCCTGGCCCTGCCTGTTATATGAAAGGCGGCGAGCAGCCAACTGTCTGCGATGCTAATGTGGTGCTGGGTTACCTGCCCTCGGATGTGCAGTTGGGTGGCAAAATGGAGATCAATCGCGAGGCCTCTGTGGCCGCGGTGCAGTCTGTGGGCGATGCCATGGGTATCGACCTGATGGCCGCCGCCGAGGGGATTATCAAGATTGTGAATGAATCCATGTTTGGGGCGCTGCGACTGGTGTCTGTAGAGCAGGGCTATGATCCTCGAGACTTTGCTCTAGTGGGTTTCGGAGGTGCTGGTCCACTGCATGCCAATGCTCTGGGCATACTGACCGATGCCTGGCCAGTGATTATTCCTCCGGGGCCGGGTGTGCTCTGTGCCTATGGTGATGCGACCACTCAGGTGCAGGATGAAGCAGCCCGCACCTATCTGACCATGGCTAGTGATCTCACCGACAAGCAGCTAGCGGCAGATCTCCACGAGCTAAAAGCCAGAGCAGGTGAGGCATTGCTAACCGATAATATTCCCGCTTCTGAACATGAGATCACCTATCAGGCAGATCTGCGCTATGCCGGCCAGGCTTTCCAGATCACGATCGATTTTACCGAAGAGGAACTAGACTCGAAGGGGCTAGCCCTGCTGACCGATCAATTTGATGCGGAACACGAGCAGCTGTTTACCTTTAAGTTGGACGATGGTCACGAAATTCTGATGATTCGCGCCGTGGCCAAAGCCAGAGCCAGTGATATAGCCGAGCGCCAGATAGGCGAAACCGGCTTGAACCTAGAGCAGTGCATTATTGCCCCCAGCCGCTTCTATTATGAAGGCGACTGGTACGACGCCAACATCTACGATCGCAACAAACTCAATACCGGCCTGCAGGTGACTGGCCCGGCTATTGTGGGTGAGATGGACTCAACCTCAGTGGTACTGCCAGGGTTTGTGGCAGAGGTGGATGCTGTGGGTAACCTGCTGATCAATCCAGCCAACGGGGGACAATAAAATGACGGCAAGATTATTAGAAACCAATAATGCTCCTCTAAGTAAAATCGATGTTGATGGTGTGACCGTCGATATCATCGAAAATGCTCTGCGCAATGCCCGCGAAGAAATGGACGCGGTGCTGTTTAGAACCGCCATGTCGCCGGGTATCCGCGAGCAGGGTGACTGCTTCCCTATGATCGCCAACAAAGATGGCAAGATGGTGGTGGGTCAGTTCGGCTCATTTATCGGACCCTTTTTAGAAGCCTACGACGATGAGATTGAAGAGGGCGATATCATTCTCACCAACGATCCCTACATGTGCAATGCGGCCGTATCTCACTTGCCGGATTGGGTTGTGCTGGTGCCTGTGTTTAAAGACGGGCGGCATATTGCCTGGTCAGCCATGTTTGGACATATGTCTGACAATGGCGGCATGGTGCCGGGCTCCATTCCCATTGAGGCCACCACCATCTTCCAGGAAGGTATTCGTATTCCGCCGACCAAACTGTATAAAAAAGGCGTATTACAGTCTGATTTACTCGAGCTTATTTTGCACAATGTGCGCACACCCCAGTGGAACCGTTTTGACTTAAATGCACTAGTCGCCGCCTGTAATACTGCGGCAAAACGTTGCGTCGAACTGGCCGAGCGCTTTGGCGATGATGTGCTGTTCTCGACCATGGACATTATGTTGCAGCGCAACTACGACGCCATGAAACATATCATCGGTATGTTTATTCCCGAAGAGCCCCGCGAGTTTGAAGACTATCTGTGCGATGACGGCATGGGTATGGGCCCCTACAAAATTAAATGCACCATGTGGCGGGAAGGGGAAAAGGCAATCTTTGATTTTGCCGGCACCGACCCTCAGGCCCAGAGTTCGGTGAATTTCTTCCTCAACGAAGATATGTTCAAGATGTTCTTTGGCTCCTTCACCATCAATGTGGTGGACCCGCAAATTGTCTTTAATGATGGCTTCTACGATCTGGTGGATGTGCGTATCCCCCAGGGTACCTTGTTAAAGCCTAATTATCCGGCGGCACTGTCAGGAAGAACCCATGCGTTGGGTAGAATCTTTGATGTGCTGGGTGCTCTGCTGGGTATGGGCGCCCCCGAGATGATGCTCAATGCGGCCGGTTTCTCCGACTCACCACATCTGTTTTTCTCTGGTTACGACAGTAGACCGGGCAAAGGCGGCGAATGGTTCCAGCTATTCCAGATTGGTTTTGGCGGCGTGCCCGGCCGACCTGTTGGCGATGGTCCAGACGGTCACAGTCTGTGGCCTGGATTTACTAATGTGCCCAATGAGTTTATAGAGTCCTATTTCCCGCTGCGCATTGAGCGTTACGAAACCATTCCCGATTCCGGCGGTGCTGGTTTGCACCGGGGTGGCAATGGCCTGAGTGTTGCCTACCGCTTCCTCTGTGACGGAGATATAGGTATTCACGATGAGCGCTGGCTGACTTACCCCTGGGGTGTGCTTGGGGGTGAGACCGGACTGCGCTCGACAAAGCGCTTGGTGCGTGTGGATGGCTCGGAAGAATGGCTTCCGGCCAAAGCCGAGGGCATCAAAGTTAAGACTGGCGATATGCTGTATTTCAACACCTGGGGTGGCGGTGGCTGGGGTGACCCATTTGCTCGCGATCCGGAGTTGGTGCGTCAGGATATTAATCGACGGCTGGTAACAGTCGAGGGAGCTAAACGCTATGGCGTTGTAATAGCTGCGGATGGATCTGTAGACAGCGCTGCAACGGAGACACTGCGCGCTGAGTTAAAAGCCGCCGCTGGAGAACCAGCACTGTTTAATTTTGGTGGCGATGTGGAGGCGATTCGTGGCCGCTGTGAAGCAGAAACTCATCTGCCCGCACCGGTCAAACCAACCTTTATTGGCGCTGCTGAGTAACTTTGCCAGATCGGTTGACGACGGATCAAACAGTAAAAATACGAGACTGGTAAAAACGGCAATTAATAAAATTAACAAGATTAAAATAATCAAAAATATAGGTGGGAGAAAATCATGAAAACACCAAGTGTAAAAAATGCTTTGGCGCTGGCGTTACTTGCCAGCTTCGCTACGACCTCGGTCGCGGAAGTAGCTATCGAAGAAATTGTTGTCTCGGCGCGAAAGCGCGCGGAAAACCTGCAGGAAGTGCCTATTGCAGTATCAGCGTTTACCGAAGCTCAAATTGAGAGTGCGGGTATTCAGCGTCCCGGCGACTTTATTGGCCTTATGCCCAATGTCACTATGGTCGACTCAGCCAATGTGGGTGATACCCAGGTGAGTATTCGCGGCATTGTGTCAACCCGTGATGCTGAATCAACTTTTGCTTACGTGGTCGATGGCGTGCTGGTCACCAACCCCAACGGCTTTAATGAAGAGTTAATGGATGTCAGCCAAATAGAAGTGTTGAAAGGTCCCCAGGGCGCGCTCTATGGCCGCAACGCAGTAGCAGGTGCCATACTGGTCACCACTAATCGTCCTGATGAGGCGTTTGAAGGCAAGGTCAAAGTTGGTGCCGGTAATAATGGCTCCAGCACCGCCAGCCTGACTCTCAGTGGTGGTGTGGGAGATGGAGTTTTGGGTCGCCTGAGTATTAACCGCCGAGACACCGATGGTCATTATAGCAATGCTTACACCGGAGCTGACTCGGTTGATTTTCTGGAGGATACCACAGTGCGTGGTCGTCTTATCTGGGACGTTAACGAAGAGCTGTCACTGGACGTGCGTGCTGGTATGAGCGAGGTCAGTGGCGGTGCGATTAATTTCAATGCAGTATTTGCAATCCCCATGTTTGCTGAGGGCTTTGGTCTGGGACCCACCTTCTTCAAGGATGTAAATGAGCACGAGTTTATTTTCTCCAACAATGTACCGGGAGAAAATGAGCAGGAGACAACTGAGTTCTCTATCAAGGCAGATTGGGATCTCGATAACTACGATGCCAGTGCAATCTTCAGCTACAGTGACTTGGAGGAGTACCTTCTGTCAGACGGCACCAGTGCAACATTCTATGGCTATGAAGTGACGCCTTCCTGTCAGTCAGATCGCGCAACCCTCAACAATATGCCAACCTCAATGGGAGGAGCGGGTCGCGATGATCTGTTTGGTGCCTTCTTTGCTCCCTTTGGCGTATTTCCCGGTGCAGGCGGCGCAGACCCGGACTTCACTGGTATATATGGCCCCTATACGCCCACTTCCTGTGATGGTTACCAGTATCAGGAGCGCAACCAGTCAGATACCAGCTTGGAAATACGTCTGGCCTCAGAGGCTGATGCCGATATCAGCTGGATTGCCGGTGCCTATGTTGCCGACATCGAGCGTGAAGTGGTTGTTGCCTATGGTGCCGACACAGGCAATGGCTTCCTGCGTCAGCCTTATGTTCCAGCTACTGGCCCTAATCCAACCGATCTGATGTTTAGCGACAAGTTTGACACCTCGGTGATGGCTATCTTTGGTCAGGTTGAGGTTGATATGAGCGATGATATGGAGCTGGCATTTGCAGCGCGTTACGATCGCGAAGAGCGCGATGTTCATAATCAGGTCCCCAATGTGGCAGCATCTGGCCTAAGTGTTAATGCACTGACCAACCCCATAAACCCGGCCTTTGCAGCTAACCCCAATGGCATACCCAATCGTGATGCTACCTTTAGCCAGTTTCAGCCCAAGGTGACCTGGAGTTGGAATGCCGCTGAAGATATTAATATCTACGCGAGCTGGGGTGTTGGTTTCCGGAGCGGTGGCTTTAACTCCATTGGTAGTGAGGCGCTGATTGACCTCTGGTACAACGATAATGGCGATGGTACCAATCCGGGGGCGCTGGTTGATGCTCAGCTGTCAGTAAAAGATGAGTACGATAAAGAAGTCTCCACCAGCTTCGAGCTGGGCAGCAAGATGGAGTTTATGGACAACCGTCTGCGCGTCAATGCCTCGGTGTTCCAGACAGATGTTGAAGACAGTCAGTTCTTTGAATTCTACGCTGGTCCCTTTGGTTTGATGCGTGTGGTTACCACCATTGAAGACGTTGAAATTCAAGGCTTCGAGATGGACTTCAATGCCGTAGTCACTGAGAACCTCTCTGTATTTGGTGGTCTGGGTATTCTGGATAGCGAGATTATTCGCAACACCCATCGTCCAGCAACCGTGGGTAACGACGCACCCCAGGCACCAGACCGCACCTACAACCTAGGTGCACAATTTGAGATGTCTGTTGCCGATGGTATTGAAATGACCGCACGACTGGACTGGCAGCATGTTGGTGAGATGGCTTTCCACAGCTTGCAAGGTGAAGAGACTCCGACTATCTGGCAGGTTTTCTACCCAGGTGTACCCATCGCGCAAAATTTTAGCAAAGCCACTCGCGATGATTATTCAACGCTGAATGCGAGAATTTCCTTTGACAGTGAAAATTGGGGCCTGACATTCTGGGGTCGCAATATCACCGACGAAAACTATCTCGAAGAGGTGATTCCGGCGCCAGAGTTTGGTGGATCGTTTATCCACCCGGGTGCGAGGGATTCATACGGCGTTGACTTTAACTATCGCTTCTAAAGTTCAGTGAGACATTAAAAAAGCGAGTAGTACAAAAAACGAGTAGTCTAAACAGCGGGTTGCGCCTCAGATTACAGAGAGCAACCCGCTTTTTATGGCATCACAAAAGAGAGCAACCCATGGCGACATCCGATCTACATCAGAATCAACTTGGCTTGGCCCGGTCACCAGCGCTAGTGGTGGTGGATATGATTAATGGTTTTACCGATCCAGCCTGCCCATTGGGCACCCACTGCCCGGAGGTGGTAGCTGCCAATATTGAGCTGTTGTCTGCATTTCGTAGCCGGAGGCTGCCGATTTTCTTTACTAGCGTGGTTTATCACAACGAGCAACAAGCCAGTGTATTTCGCGCCAAGGTGCCGGCACTTAATCTGTTGGAGCCAGGCTCTCACTGGGTAGCCATTGACGCGCGAATGGCTCGTCAGGCTAGCGAGCCATTAATTGAAAAACAATGGGCCAGCGCCTTTTTTGGCACAGACTTGGATAGACAGCTTAGAGCACTGACGGTGGATTCATTGGTGGTTACAGGATTAACCACTAGCGGTTGCGTGCGAGCCTCAGCTGTGGACGGGCTGCAAAATAATTATCAGATAGTAATCGCCCGAGAGGCTGTAGGGGACAGAAATCCGCAAGCTCATCAGGCCAATTTATTTGACCTCAATGCCAAATATGCCGATGTGTTGGGTGCAGAGGAGATTATTGCTTGGCTGAGGTAGAGACTTAGGCCAGGGTTGTTCTGCTGGCGAAGGTTACAGAACCTCGTAACCACCACGGTGAAAGATCAGGGGCCTGTGCCCAAAATCGATAAAATCGAGCACCTTGCCGACCATAATCACATGGTCGCCACCATCGTATTGATTGGCCACTGAGCACTGGAAACAGGTGCTGTAGTGGGTCAACAGCGGCACACCAGAGAGTCCCTCAGACACTTCCAAGTTGGCAAATCTGTCTGTTCCGGTTTTTGCAAAGCGGTTAGATAGCTCCTGTTGATCCTCAGCCAACACATGGATGGCAAAGGCTTCAGCCGCCATAAAGTCGTCAAAGCAGTTGGTGTCGCGACCAATGCTCCACAGTACCAGCGCAGGATCCAGTGACACAGAGTTGAAGCTATTGGCGGTCATACCTACTTTCTGTCCATTTCTACCCAGGGCAGTAACCACAGTGACGCCTGTGGCAAAACTGCCCAGTGCGTTGCGAAAGTCGAGGGTGCTGAAGTTAGAAGTTGACATAGATTTCTTATTGGTGGTGCCTGCTTGTACGGGGCGGCAATGATGGGTGGATTAACCCTGGGTTGCAAGGTTTAGAGTAAAAAAAACAGCCTGTGTGCTATAAAAATGTGATAGCAGACAGGCTGGTTTTTATTTGGCTGGGCTTATTTGTAATGGCCCGAGCCCAGTTACATTAGCAGTTACAGCAAAAGTCACATAGCCGCGGCTAGTCTGGTTCCCTGATTAATGGCTCGCTTGGCATCCAGTTCACCCGCCTCATCGGCGCCACCAATCAGGTGATGGGGCAGCTTCAGGCCATTCACCAGTTCTCGCAAGGGGTCCTGACCGGCGCAGATAATTACGGTATCCACAGGCAGTACCTGGGGCTCGTCGCCAACCGTCATATGCAGGCCCTGATCATCAATATGGCTGTAGTCACAGCCGGGCATCATACGTACGCCTTTCATTGCCAGACCGGCGCGGTGAATCCAGCCTGTGGTCTTGCCCAGGCCTTTACCCACACGTGTGGTCTTACGCTGCAGTAAATAAACTTCTCTGGGGGAGGGCTCTGGCTGAGCTGTAACCCCCTCAATACCCGAGCGCGAGCTGAACGTCATATCAATGCCCCATTCCTTCATAAAGGCCGGGATATTGGTGCTGGTGGACTCGCCGCTGTGAGTAATATATTCCGCGGTATCAAAGCCAATACCGCCGGCACCGATAATGGCTACCTTATTACCCACCGGTTTTTTGCCGCCAATTACATCCAGATAGTTAAGTACCTTGGGATGATCAATACCCTCAATCTGCGGAGTTCTGGGGCTGATGCCAGTGGCAATAACCACCTCGTCAAAGTCGCTATTATTGAGCTGTTCCGCTGTCACCTTTGAATTGAGCTGCAGACTTACGCCTGTAACTTCAATTTGCTTCTGGAAATAGCGCAGCGTTTCGTAAAACTCTTCTTTGCCGGGAATCTGCTTGGCAATATTAAACTGACCGCCAATTTCATCTGCAGCATCAAACAGCGTGACCTGATGGCCTCGCGAGGCTGCCGTAGTAGCCGCCGAGAGACCGGCAGGGCCGGCGCCAACTACGGCAATTTTCTTGGCAGCGCTGGTGGCCACAATATGCAGCTCGGTCTCATGGCAGGCGCGGGGATTAACCAGACAGCTGGTCATTACGCCACTAAATACATGGTCCAGGCAGGCCTGGTTGCAGCCAATGCAGGTGTTAATTTCGTCGGCGCGATTTTCCTGGGACTTGAGTACAAAGTCAGGATCAGCCAGGAAGGGGCGAGCCATAGAAACCATATCTGCATCACCGCGAGCCAGCACTTCCTCGGCCACTTCTGGGGTATTGATACGGTTGGAGGTAATCACAGGTACCGACAGCTCTTTCCTAAAGCGGGCTGTCACCCAGGTAAAGGCCGCTCTTGGCACCTTGGTGGCAATAGTGGGGATCTGCGCTTCATGCCAGCCAATACCCGTATTAATAATAGTGACGCCGGCCTGTTCAATAGCTTTGCCCAGCTGAATCACTTCCTCTGCGGTGCTGCCACCGTCGACCAGATCGAGCATCGATAGACGGAAAATAATTATAAATTTCTCACCCACTGCTTCGCGCACTCTGCGCACCACTTCTATGGGCAAGCGGATACGATTTTCGTAGCTGCCACCCCAGTCATCTTCGCGCTGATTGGTGCGAGCGGCGATAAATTGATTTAGGAAATAGCCCTCAGAGCCCATGATTTCAACGCCATCATAGCCAGCCTTCTGTGCTTGCACCGAGGTGAAAACAAAATCATCAATCTGTTTGTAAATCTCCTCATCAGTCAGGGCTCTGGGCGTAAATGGATTAATCGGAGCCTTGATTGCTGAGGGGGCCACTTGATCTGGAGAATAAGCATAGCGACCAGTGTGCAGAATCTGCAGGCAGATCTTGCCATCGTGTTTATGTACCGCATCGGTGACTTGCTTATGGCCGGCGATATCCTGTTCATCAACCAGCTTCTTGGTATTGAAGTGGGTGCCGCCCTCGGTATTGGGGCCAATACCGCCGGTCACTATAAGTCCTACACCACCTTTGGCTCTCTCGCCAAAGTAGGCCGCCATGCGTTCATGGCCATCGGCCACTTCTTCAAGGCCAGTGTGCATTGAGCCCATAAGAACGCGGTTTTTTAAGGTGGTAAAACCCAGGTCCAGAGGGGCGAGCATATGGGGGTAGGTACTATGTGACATAAGTTTCTCTCTATTTTTCGCTTTAGTTATGAGTTAGGGCAGCAGATTGTCGAATTTGGGCGCGCGTTTGTCCCTATTCGCCTGCATGGCTTCCTGTACATCGGGCGCCTGCAACATGCCCGACTGCCAGGTCGCCATATGGTTGAGACTATCTTCAACAGAATGATCGCGACTGTAGTTAAGCATGGCTTTGGTGCCGTGCACGGCCATGGGGCTGTGTCTGGCGATCTCTGTGGCCAGGGCGCGAACCGCCTCGAGCATCTGTTCTTGATCTGCATAGACTTTATTAACAAAGCCACAGGCCAGGGCTTCTTCGGCTCCCAGGTTGCGGCTGCTGTAGGCCAGTTCTCGGGCCAGTCCGCTGGGCATCACATGTTGGATGCGCTGCAAAGTGCCCACATCTGCAGTAATTCCCAGCGCAGTTTCTTTAATATTAAAGTAGGCATTGCTGGTGCAGAAGCGCATATCGGCGGCACAGACCATATCTACACCGCCGCCAATACAGGCGCCCTGAATTGCAGAGATTACCGGCATGCGGGCTTTTTCCAGCACCGTAAAGGTATTTTGCAGATCGAGAATCCAGCGCCGGGCTTTCTCGGCGGCGCGAGCCGGCTCATGGCCTTCGCTATTACCTATTGCACCAATTACGCTGAGATCCATGCCGGCGGTAAAGTGCTTGCCCTGCGAGCTGAGAATAATTACTCGTGCCGCAGACTCCCTATCCAGAGCCTCAATAATAGCCGGCAGCTCTGACCAGAAATCGGTGCTCATAGAATTGATTGCTTCTGGGCGATTGAGACAAATCTCAGCGACAAAATGCTCGTCTATCTCGACCCTGAAGGCTTTAAGTTGATTAAAGTCTGCGCTGTCCAATGGTTGTGTCATTATTTTTATCCAGTTGTGGGCCGCTAATAATGGTAGCTGCAGTTACTTACGACTGACCTAAAATGCCAGATTAAGCTGTAATTTTGACACTGTCAAGATGCATTGGTACATTACATTTATGAGTCTTGCCAGCGTTACAGAAATTCCCCGCCCCAGCTACCATCATGGTGATCTGCGAAGTGCCCTGCTAGTGGCTGCAAAGGACCTGATTGCCGAGGCTGGTATTGATAACTTGTCCCTGCGCAAACTGGCAGAGCGAGCGGGGGTGTCGCGCACTGCGCCCTACCATCATTTTTCTGGTAAAAATGACCTGCTCTGCGCCATAGCGGCGCAGGGGTTTCGCCGCAGGCACAAACAGGCTATGGCCACTTTTGATGATCCGCGGCTGACCCCCGAGGAGAAGTTTGAGGCCTATATTTTTGGCTATATGCAGTTTGCCGCAGACAACCCCGAAGAGTACGAGCTTATGTTCGGGCGCAGCATCTGGAAACAGGAAAACAGCACCCAGGAGCTGCGCGATGTCGCCTATCCCTGCTTCCAACAGCAGGTCGATATGGTGCGCAGCTGGCAGCAGGCCGGGCTGATTAGTGGCGACAATCCTCTGCGCACCTCCCAGGTTATCTGGGGGGCAGTACATGGCATAGCTAAGCTATTTATAGATGGTATTTATATTGATGCAGCGCAAATAGAAGAAGTATCCCGGTGCGCAGTTAGAATGTTTATTCAAAACCCCGCCTAACTCATTGTTTTCAAAACAGTAAACATTTTGTTTATGCAAAACTCTATAGGTTTTGGCGAGCAGATTTCGCTAAGTTATTGATTCCAATACTGATTCCGTTACTACAAAATCAAAAAAATCCAGTTTTATTTTTTGACAACACCAAAAATGAGAACTACTTTTACCTTTACCTGTTAAGTAGTTTAGTTTTGTACTCAAAATAAGGAAATGGTCGCGTTTTGCATGCGCGTTTGGTTAGTTTTAGGAGTTTTTAGGAGCATGAATATGAATAGGAATCTATCAAAATTACTGCAGTCACTTGCAGGTATAGTTGTATTTTCAATGGCCAGCTTATCCATGGCCGCCACCTACACTTATGATTTTGACGCCGATGAGCATGAACGCGGTGGGCAGCCATTGGTGTTTGGTGATCTCAGTGTCTATGGTGGTTTGTTAGTTGATGGCACCGCGCCCGATTACGAGCCATCGTTGATGAGAGCTAATGCCTATCTTGACGCTGGTACCAAGTCTGGTCTGGGTGTTTGCCGCGAGAAAGTAGACAACGGCGCTGGTGGCCCAGCCGCCAATAAGTGTTTTACCCATGGCGGTGGTTATGCCGGCTCAGATGACAACCTTCAGGTTAATGAGGTGCTGGGCTTTGTCTTTGACTCAGCCAAGAAAATCTCTGATGTTGGAATCTGGGGTAAACATGACCATGTGCCTGATGGCACCAAAGTCCTGATTTGGACAGATACAGGCGGTTTTGATTTGCTGGATGTTGTCGCTGACAAAATCACTCTGGGCTTTGAGTTGACTAAAATGGCGATCTTTGGCTCCATGAGTGACTGGTATAAAGGTTTTATGAAAAAACACTTTGATATAGGTACTACTAATACTGACGCGCTCTATGTAGCCGGTATCAATGAAGTGCCCATTCCTGCCGCTGTGTGGTTATTTGGTTCTGCGCTGCTTGGGCTGACTGGTCTGCGTCGTCGCAAGGTTGCGATCTAAAAAGCTAGCCAGGCAAAAGCAAGTGACAAAAAACCCCAGCGCTGCTGGGGTTTTTTGTGCCCGGTTCAAATCAGTCCAGGCTTGTAATTATTGTTGTTAGCTGGGCAGAGCCTATTCAGTGGTTATGTCCTCTAACATATCTGCTGCATCGTCCATAACTTCTTCACCAGCTTCAGTCATGGCCTCAACAGCATCATCTATAGCGCCCATGGCGGATTCTGTGGCCTCTTCGCTGGTCTCCATAGTTGATGAGGCTGCGGCTTCAGCTGCGGCTGGCGCATCTTCAACGGTGGGGGCGCCGCCATCGCAGGCGCTAAGTCCCAGCGCCACCAATACTACAGTAAGTACTCTGTAACTCTGTTTCATGTTTTAACTCCTAACCAGGTTATTTTAAGGTTTTGCAGGTAAAAGCATAGATCAACTTTAGAGGAGCTTCCGAACTTCTTTTAAGCAGGTTTCACAGGAGATTTTTCACAGAGAGGGCTAGATAGACTATTTGCACTAAAATAGCGCCTGAAACATGGTCTAAGTGGTTGCCGATTTGAGGGTGCTGTGGCAAACTTGCCGCCCTTTTTGACCAGCTAGCCCAAAGGCCAGTCATTGCCGCCGGATTACGGCGCAAGCTAGAGTCAAAAAAACAGATTATGCGAGTGTGGCGGAATTGGTAGACGCGCTAGATTTAGGTTCTAGTGTCTTAGGATGTGAGAGTTCGAGTCTCTCCACTCGCACCATTATTTATGTATTTCAAGAGGATAACCCATGCAGGTTTCTATTGAGTCGAGCAATGGTCTAGAGCGTCAGCTTAAGATTGGCGTGCCTGCCGACAAAATTGATCAAGAAGTAACCGATCGTTTACAAAAAGCCACCAAGACCGTCAGCATCAAAGGCTTCCGTAAAGGCAAGGTTCCCCTCAAGGTGGTTAGGCAGCAGTTTGGTGCTGGCGTGCGTCAGGAAGTGGTTAGCGAGATCGTTAATTCAAGCTTCTACGAAGCCATCCAGCAAGAAGAGCTGCGTCCAGTAGGTCAGCCGCGCATCGATGATATCAACGATGGCGAAGGCAAAGATCTGGAATACACAGCAGTTTTTGAAGTTTATCCTGAAGTTAAGCTCGCTGACCTAAGCAAAGTTAAGGTCTCGCGCCCGGTTTCTGATGTCAACGCAGAAGATGTAGAGACTATGATCGACGTGCTGCGCAATCAGCAGGCGACTTTTGAAGTCACTGAGAAAGCAGCGGAAGATGGCGACCAGGTTAATATCGACTTTGTCGGCACTCACAAAAAAGAAGAGTTTGCCGGTGGCAGTGCTGAAGGCCAGGACCTGGTTCTGGGCTCTAACAGCATGATCCCGGGTTTTGAAGATGGTCTGGTTGGCTTTAGTGCCGGCGATGAGACCGTCCTTAAGCTAAAATTCCCCAAGGACTATCATTCCGAAGAACTAAAAGGCAAAGCCGTGCAGTTTGCCGTCAAGGTCAATTCCGTATCTGTTAAGCAGATGCCTGAGATGAATGACGACTTCTTCAAGATGTTTGGCGTAGAAGAGGGCGGAGAAGAAAAATTCCGCGAAGATGTGCAGGGCAATATGGAGCGCGAGCTGCGCAATGCTATCCGCGGCAAGATCAAAAACCGTGTGATGGACCAGCTGTTCGAACTCAACAAGGTCGATGTGCCAGAAGCACTGATCGCCAATGAGATCGTGCAGCTTAAGCAGCAGATGGTTCAACAGTTTGGCGGTGGTCAGCAGATCGATCTAAGCATGCTGCCCGACGATATGTTCAAAGAAAAAGCACAGCGTCGCGCGGCACTGGGTGTTATCGTATCTGAAGTTGTTAAGGTCGAAGAGCTGTCTCCAGACGAGGCGGCAGTCCGTGCGCGTATCGATGAGATTGCATCAACCTACGAACAGCCCCAGGAAGTTGTAGACTATTATTACAGCAAGCCTGAGCTACTGAGTTCGGTTGAGGCTGTGGTTCTGGAAGATCAGGTGACTGAGTTAGTACTGTCTAAAGCCAAGGTAAAAGAAGAAACTCTGCCTTACGAAGAAGCAGTCAAGCCAGACCCAGAGCCAGGCGCTGAGGCATAGGTTTAGCCGATGGTAAGCTGGTCGATCCAGCTTGCCTGCTGCCCGCGTATACAGGCTGTTGTTTAAAGGCTAGGATACCCCTTCAATTAGCAATCAAATAAGCGAGGACGCAATGATTTTTCAACCGCCAACAGGTCAAAATCTGGTTCCAGATGTGGAAGCCAGCGGCTTGGTACCCATGGTCGTTGAGCAGAGTTCAAGAGGCGAGCGCGCCTATGATATCTACTCTAGGCTGTTAAAAGAGCGCGTTATTTTCCTGGTGGGTCAGGTAGAAGATCATATGGCCAATCTAATTGTCGCCCAGATGCTGTTTCTCGAGTCGGAAAATCCCGACAAAGATATCCACCTTTATATCAACTCCCCCGGCGGCTCTGTCACGGCCGGGCTGTCTATTTATGACACCATGCAGTTTATCAAGCCAGATGTCAGCACCATGTGTATTGGCCAGGCTGCCTCTATGGGAGCCTTCCTGCTTACCGCTGGCGCCGAGGGCAAGCGCTACTGTCTGCCCAATTCACGCACCATGATTCATCAGCCCAGTGGCGGTGCTCAGGGGCAGGCGACTGATATTCATATCCAGTCTCAGGAAATCCTCAAGATCAAGCAGCGCCTAAACGATCTGATGGCTAAACATACTGGGCAATCAGTCGATAAGGTAACTGAAGATACCGAGCGTGATAACTTTATGAGTGCCGAGGAGTCGAAGGAATACGGGCTTATCGATGAGGTGCTGGACAAAAGAGGGTAGAGACGTTAGTCTTCTGACTTATATTGTTAAATATTGCCTATAACCTGTTGTTTTATATAGTTTTTGTAGGGTTGGCGGGAGAGAGAAATGAGTGATGGTGACACATTGGGGGACGGCGGAAAGCTGCTTTTCTGCTCCTTCTGCGGCAAGAATCAGAACGAAGTACGACGTCTGATTGCAGGCCCGTCGGTGTATATCTGCGATGAGTGTGTCGACCTCTGTAATGACATCATCTCCGAAGAAACCCAGGTGGTTGAGGCTGACAGCAGCCCAGACAGACTGCCGGTACCCACAGAAATCAAAAATATTCTCGACGAGTATGTGATTGGCCAGGAGCGCGCCAAGCGCATTCTCTCAGTAGCCGTCTACAACCACTACAAGCGTCTGCAGGTCAGCGAGCAGTCGGCCGATAAAGGCCTGGTTGAGCTGGGCAAGAGTAATATCTTGCTGATTGGTCCAACTGGTAGCGGTAAAACATTGTTGGCTGAAACATTGGCGCGCATGCTGGATGTTCCATTTACCATTGCCGATGCCACCACCCTGACCGAAGCCGGTTATGTGGGCGAAGATGTCGAAAATATTATTCAAAAACTGCTGCAGAAATGTGATTACGATGTAGATAAGGCCCAGCGCGGCATTGTGTATATCGATGAGATTGACAAGATCTCCCGCAAGTCTGACAACCCCTCCATCACCAGAGATGTCTCCGGTGAAGGTGTGCAGCAAGCTCTGCTCAAGCTGATTGAGGGCACAGTGGCCTCGGTGCCCCCTCAGGGTGGCCGCAAGCATCCGCAACAGGAATTTCTGCAGGTAGATACAGCCAATATCCTGTTTGTTTGTGGCGGTGCCTTTGCCGGGCTGGAAAAAGTAATTCGCGATCGCTCCGAGAAGGGCGGCATAGGCTTTAGTGCCGAGGTTAACAGCAAAGATAACCAGAAGTCAGTGGGCGAAACCCTGCTGGATGTAGAGCCGAGCGATCTGATTGGCTATGGTTTGATTCCAGAGTTTATTGGTCGTCTGCCAGTGGTTGCCACATTGCAAGAGCTGGATCGCGATGCCCTGGTAAATATTCTGGTCGAGCCAAAGAATGCCGTAGTCAAACAGTACCAGGCCCTGTTTGGAATGGAGGATGTCGAGCTAGATCTGCGCCGCGACGCGCTGGACGCCATTGCTGACAAGGCTATCGAACGCAAGACTGGTGCCCGAGGCCTCAGATCTATCCTCGAGACAGTGCTGCTGGACACCATGTACCGAGTGCCTTCAGAGCCAGATGTGGTCAAGGTAGTGGTCGATGCGTCGGTGATCAACGGCGAAAACGAACCGCTGTTGGTGCACGAACAGCAGGAAGCAAAAAAATTAGCCTCAGACGAGGGTTAAACAAAGGCGGCGCAAGCCGCCTTTTTTATTTCTGTGGTTTTATGCGGTTGTAATTGTTCAATGCGTCCCAATATATACATCTAAGATCATATGTAGTCCTGTATAAACAGTGCCATATTTATTGTCATAACAATTCTAGCAACTGAGGTAACCATGGGTTCCCAAAAATCCGCTCCAGAACAAACTATCTTCCCACTGCTGCCTCTGCGTGATGTGGTGGTTTACCCTCATATGGTAGTGCCATTATTTGTGGGCCGCGAAAAATCTATAGTCGCCCTTGAAGATGCCATGGAGTCAGATAAGCAGATAGTGCTGGTCGCGCAAAAGAACCCCGCAGAGGATAACCCCAGGATAGAAGATGTCTACCAGGTGGGTACCTTTGCCACCATACTGCAGATGCTCAAGCTCCCCGATGGCACGCTTAAGGTGTTGGTCGAGGGCACAGGCCGGGTAGCATTAAACGAGCCCCGTGAGGGAGAGGCATTCCTGCAGACCTACGTCACTGATATGGCCAGTGGTGAACTGGACGCCGCCGAAGCCGATGCTCTGACTCGCTCAACTCTGTCGCTATTCGAGCAGTACGTCAATCTCAGCAAAAAAATCCCCTCTGAGGTGATCACCACAGTCAGCGGTATTGAAGATGCCAATCGCCTGGCCGACACTATTGCCTCCCATATGACCCTGAGTCTGGAGCAAAAGCAGGATGTGCTGGAAATTGCCGACCTGACCAGTCGCTTCGAGCACCTGATGAGCCTTATGGAAGCAGAGATTGACCTGTTCCAAATCGAGCAGCGCATCCGCGGCCGGGTAAAAAAACAAATGGAAAAAAGCCAGCGCGAGTACTATCTCAATGAGCAGATGAAAGCCATTCAGAAAGAGCTCGGCGATATCGACGAAGGCGTCTCAGAGCTGGACCAGCTGGATAAGAAGATCGCCGAAGCCGGCATGCCCAAAGCGGCGCTGGAAAAAGCCGAGTCCGAGCTGGCCAAGTTAAAAATGATGTCACCCATGTCTGCCGAGGCCTCAGTGCTGCGCAACTATATCGACTGCATGATCGGCGTGCCCTGGAGCAAGCGCACCAGAGTAAAGCACAACCTCGAAAATGCCGAGAAAACCTTAAACGAAGACCACTATGGTCTGGAAGAGGTTAAAGAGCGCATTCTGGAGTTTCTGGCGGTTCAGCAGCGAGTTAAAAAACTTAAAGGGCCGGTACTCTGCCTGGTCGGGCCACCGGGAGTGGGCAAGACCTCCCTGGGCGAATCCATAGCCAGAGCCACAGGTCGCAAATTTATCCGCATGAGTCTGGGGGGTGTGCGCGACGAATCCGAGATTCGCGGCCACCGTCGCACTTACATAGGGTCAATGCCCGGCAAACTGATTCAAAAGCTGTCGAAAGTGGGGGCCAAAAATCCCCTGTTCCTGCTCGATGAGATCGACAAGATGGGCATGGATCAGCGCGGCGATCCAGCCTCAGCACTGTTGGAGGTGTTAGATCCAGAGCAGAATCACACCTTTAACGACCATTATCTCGAGGTGGACTACGATCTGTCTGAGGTGATGTTTATCTGTACCGCCAACTCCATGAATATCCCCGGGCCGCTGCTCGATCGTATGGAAGTAATTCGTATTCCCGGCTACACCGAGGACGAAAAGGTGCAGATCGCTGAAAAATATCTGGTGCCCAAGCAACGCAGTGCCAATGGTCTAAAAGACAGCGAATTGGAAATCACCGAAGACGCGCTCAAAGATACCATTCGCTACTACACTAGAGAGGCCGGTGTGCGCGGCCTGGATCGCGATATCGCCAAGATTTGTCGCAAGACAGTTACCAGTCATGTGCGCGACAAAAACAACTCCAAGGACCAGGTAGGCGCCTCTGAGCTAGAAGAGCTGCTGGGCGTACGTCGTTTTGATTACGGTCGCGCCGAAGTAGAAAACCAGATTGGACAGGTGACTGGGCTGGCATGGACTCAGGTGGGCGGTGAGCTACTGACCATCGAAGCCTCAGCTATTCCCGGTAAAGGCCGTGTTATCAAGACTGGTTCTCTAGGTGATGTGATGCAGGAATCCATTCAGGCGGCACTGACTGTGGTACGCAGTCGCGCTCAGGGTCTGGGTATCCGTAAAGACTTCTACCAGGAAAATGACCTGCATATCCATGTTCCCGAGGGAGCAACACCAAAAGATGGTCCATCGGCCGGTGTCGGCATGTGTACCTCTCTGGTCTCTGTTTTAACCGGTATTCCAGTCAAAGCTGATGTGGCCATGACTGGAGAAATTACTCTGCGAGGACAGGTTCTAAAGATAGGGGGGCTCAAAGAAAAACTGCTGGCAGCCCATCGCGGAGGTATCCGCACGGTGATTATTCCCCATGATAATGCCAGTGATTTGAAGGAGATACCGGACAATATTAAAGCTGATCTTGAGATATGTCCGGTCAAGTGGATCGACGAAGTTTTAGATTTGGCACTTCAGGACTCGCCAACCCCAATGAGCGAAGAAGAGTTCAACCGGGTTGCCAGTGTAGAAAAAAACATCGAGTCGGGCGCTAGACCAAGTACTCACTAGCGTATAACTATTTTAGGATATTTAAAAAGTAAGCTTGACCGCATCTAGTGTGGTTGGTATAAAGTTCGGGTAGAGGGCGCTATTAGCTAGGGATTCCAAGCATCCAGATCGACTAAGCGGCCTCTTTATCTAGCTAGGATCAATCAATTCCAATAAAAGGGGAATACCGTGAATAAATCTGAATTAATCGATGCAATCGCTGCTGGCGCAGACATCTCTAAGGCTTCTGCTGGCCGTGCTCTTGACTCTGCACTAGACGCAGTTACTGGCGCTCTCAAAAATGGTGACCAGGTTTCACTGGTAGGCTTTGGTACTTACTCAGTTAAACACCGTGCAGCTCGCTCTGGTCGCAATCCACAGACTGGCGCTGAAATTCAAATTAAAGCAGCTAATGTGCCAAGCTTCAAAGCAGGCAAGGCGCTTAAAGACGCTGTAAACTAAGTAATTGACCGAGGGGTTCAGCCCAGGTTGAATCTCTCCGCTTAAAAAGGCGCATCTCAGATGCGCCTTTTTAATTATCAGGATTAGACAAATGTTGGATAGTTTTCGAACTAATATGAAGGGCATAGCCCTGTTTATCGTAATTATTATCGCCGGTATTTTCGCGCTTACAGGTACAGGCTCGCTATTTGTATCAGGCACTGGGGCTGAATCTGCGCTAATCGTCAACGATGAGTCTGTCAGCGAACTGCGCGTGCAGCAGGTGCTGTCCAGCGAGAAGCAGCGAATACTTAGGCAAAACGAAGGTTTAGACCCGGCACTGCTGGACGACGAATTAATCCGTCCCCAGGTGATTCAGCAGCTTATTTCACGCAAAGTGATGGCTCAGTCAGCCGTTGATCAGGGTTTTGGCGCCTCGTCTAAATCAGTCAGCGAGCTGATTCTGGCTACTCCCGGCTTTCAGGCCGATGGCCGCTTTGATCGGGAAGTGTTCCAATACATGATTCGCAATCAGGGCTTCACCAGCGCAACCTTTGTCGAAACAGTTAAAGAAGACCTGCTGATTCAGCAGTTTGTTCAGGGCCTGACCACCAGCAACTTTGTCACCGACGCCGAGTTGGCCAATCTTGCCAGCTTTACCGAACAAGAGCGCGACTACTACTATTTGACCCTGCCCATGCAGCCGATTATCGATGGCGTAGAAATCAGTGAACAACAGACAGTCGACCACTACGAGCAGACCAAAGCCAAATACCAGACTCAGGTACAGGTTAGCGTTGAATCTATCGAGCTCAGCGCAGCTCAGCTGGCGGCTCAGCAGACTGTTAGCGAAATACAAATTCAGGCGCGTTTTGACCAAGAAGCTGAATCAATCAATATGGCCGACAGCCTTCAGGCTGCGCACATCTTGCTGACCGAGCCAAACCCAGAAACTCTGGCACAAATTCAGGCCAAGCTGGATGGCGGTAGTGACTTTGCAGCACTGGCCAAAGAGTACTCAGATGACTTTGCCTCCGCCGATAGCGGTGGCGATCTGGGATTTACCACTGGCGAAACCTTTCCCGCAGCCTTTGAGGCTGCTCTGGCAGCGCTAGAGGTAGGCCAGGTATCAGCGCCGGTTGAGACCGACGCAGGTACCCACTTTATCAAGCTGCTGGATCGTCAGAAAGAGAGCTTTGAGCTGGCTGCAGAGTCCGCCCGCATCGAACAGGAGTTGCTGCGCGAAGCCGCCAGCGATTTGCTGGTAGAAAAACTGGAGATGCTCAAGGAGTTGAGTTTTAACTCCGAGACCCTGGCCGAAGTAGCCGCCGACCTGGAGCTTGAATCAATCGTTAGTGAGCCATTTTCCCGCGCCGGTGGTCCAGGCGTAGCCGCCTTCCCGGTGGTAGTCAAAGCGGCCTTCAGCTCTGAGGTGTTGGAAGATAAATATGCCAGCGAAGTGCTGGATCTTGGCGACGATCGCTATGTGGTGATCAAGCTGCAAGAGTACTTCCCGGCACGCCAAAAACAGCTGGACGAGGTCAGAGCCGCTGTCGAGACAGATCTGCGCCAAAACATAGCTAAACAAGCGATTGCCGAGCAGGGAGCGGTGCTACTGGCCCGTATACAAGCCGGCGAGAGCGTAGAGGCCGTTGCCAAGTCCGCAGGTCTTCAATGGCAGGCGGGGCAAAATGTTAAACGTGCCGACCGTTCAGTGAATGAAGAAGTCAAAATGGCCGTGTTCCAGATGGACGCCCCAGCAGATCAGCCAACCATCAATGCTTTCTCGGCGGCCAATGCGGACTATATTATTGCTTCGCTGCAGACTGTTACCCCAGGTGACGCCAGCAAGTTAAGTCAGGAGCAGAGAGCCAATTTGAGCTTCGCAGTGCAGTCGACTAATAGCAGTCGTGACCTGGAAGCCTATCAGGCCAGTCTGCTGGCCCAGGCTGAAATCGTTCAGTAGAGACTTTAGTCAGCTTAAACAGAAAGGCCCAGACAGAGAATCCTGTCTGGGCCTTTTTTATGCACGGCAGTTTTATCTTGCTAAATCAGATTCTCAACGCGTTAATAAAGAGCGTCAGGCGCTGACCAGGCTGCAAAAATTCATTGCGACTGATTTTGTTCCAGCGGGTGATATCGCGGATACGAATATCAAATTTCTCGGCGATCAGATACAGAGAGTCACCGCGGCGTACCCGGTATGACAGGCGTCGCAGATTATCAGTGCCAGAGACCGCCGCAGAGTGCTCCACATTGAGCTTCTGACCTATCTGCAGCCCATCTCCACTCAGGTTGTTAGAGCGCTTTAAGTCGGCCACAGAGACCTTAAATCTCTCCCCAATCGTTGATAGCGAATCACCGCGCTGCACTATGTAGAGCGAGGTTTTTGAGCTACTAGACTCAGAACTACTGTTGGCATCGATACCAGAATGGGGAATAAACAGCACCTGGTTAACCCGCAGGCGGTCGCTGCTCAGCCCATTGCGGCTCTTCAGCCAGCTGGTAGGGATGCGAAAGCGCTGGGCAATCTGCGACAGTGTATCGCCGCTTTTCACCGCGTACTCAGTGTGGGGTACCCAGGTTTTGGGGTCGGTATTGGCCAGCAGATCACGCAGAGGCTGCGCCGAACCCTGAGGCAATAAAATATTATGCTTGCCCTGAGGCGGTGTAATTGAGCGCCGGTAGGCGGGGTTTAAACGGGTAAACTCCGAACCTTCGATACCTGTGATCTCCACCACCTTCATCAGATCAATCTGCGACTCAATTTCAACCACCTCAAAATAGGCCTGATTAGGAATGGAGGGCAGTGCAATTTTATACTCATCGGGCTTGGCAACAAGCTCAGCCAGTGCCAGCAGCTGGGGAACATAGTTTCTGGTCTCGCGGGGCAGTTTTATCGACCAAAAATCTGCCGGCTTGCCCTTTTTAACATTGCGCGCTATAGAGCGCGAGACATTGCCCTGGCCAGAATTATAGGCTGCCAGCGCCAGCAACCAGTCACCATCAAAACGCCTGTGCAGAGCCTTCAGATACTTGACCGCAGCCTGGGTCGAATAGATCACATCGCGACGCCCGTCGTACCAGCGGTCTCGGCGCAGGCCAAAAGACTTGGCTGTAGATGGAATAAACTGCCACAGACCTACAGCATGGCTGTGGCTGTAAGCCAGCGGGTCATAGGTGCTCTCAACAATAGGCAGCAGAGCCAGCTCCAGAGGCAGCCCGGCGGTATCCAGCTCCTGGGTAACATAGTAAATAAATGGCTCAGCCCGGCCAAATACCGTAGCCAGATAGCTGGGATTGCGCAGATACCAGTCGCGCTGCTTGATCACAGAGGCATGCATTTCATCTGGTGCCAGCTTGTACCCCTCGCGGATACGCTGCCACAGATCTGGCTCTGCAGTAGGTTCATCAGCCTCTGCGATAGTCGCGGCTTCAGCCAAAATGGCATTTTCACTGGCTGCCTCAGTCTCAGCAGAGATCTCAGGGACGGGATTATCAACTATCTCGAGGGCACCGTTTTGGGTCAGAGGCATCAGTTCGCAGCCAGTCAGGCTCAGGCTGGATAGGCAGAACAAAAGGAGGGTAAAACTGGGTCTGTAAACAGGCAACGGCAGGTTACTTCTTATAGTGGTTTCAGAATAGCCGCGGATTGTAGCGATCACAGCGGCATTTAACAATAAAGGCAACTTGATGGCCCTGCTGGTCTTTATTGGGATCATTGAACATAATAGGGCAGACAGACTAATGCTCAGTCGCCAAAGGCTGAGTTAGGGTAAAGATAAACTGGTATGGCAAAAAATTTTCTTCGCAGGCGCAGCAAGCTTATATTCGACCGCTTAAAAGTAGAGGATATGGCCGTAACTGCCAACAGGCTCGAAAGCTGGCTAAACTCTGATTTTGGCCGTTATCTGCTGCACCAGGAAACCCAGCTGCTAGCGCGCAAATATAATCATCTACCAGGTTACCGGCTAATGCATCTGGGGCTGGGGCCCAATCAGCAAACCCTCGACTGCTTCAAGCAGCTGCACCGCTTTTATATTCATGCCAATGCCGATAGCTCAGCTTCGCAGCTGTCACTGGCCAGCAACTATGCGCAGCTGCCACTGCCATCAGAGGTTATCGATGTGGCTCTGGTACAGCATGCCGTGGAGTACTCAGTGTCCCCCAAAGCAGTACTGGCCGAAGTGTCTCGGGTGGTGGCGCCGGGGGGGCATCTGCTGCTCTGCCTGTTTAATCCCTATGGCCCCAGGGGGTTGCTCAAGTTTCCAATGCAGCTGCTCAGTGGTCAGGCGGACTACAGATTCCATAATCTGCGCAAGGGTCGAGTGATCGACTGGCTGTCGCTGCTTAATTTCCAGGTCCTGGAGATTGACCATGGCGCCTATAATTTCCCGCTAAATCGTCCGCACTGGCTGCAGGCAGATACCAGCTGGGAAAAGATTGCCCAAAAGATTCGCTTTCCCCTGGGTAATTTCTATATGATCCACGCGGTGAAGCGCGAGCTTCGCGGCATAGGTACCAGAGCTCATCTATGGCGACCAGCAGCCACCAATGGCTACAGCTCCAGCGGCGGTAAATCCAGCCGAAAAAAAGCGCAAAAAGCTCCGATTAAGGAATAGCATGAATCCAGTTCATATCTACACAGATGGCGCCTGTCGTGGCAACCCAGGGCCCGGCGGCTGGGGCGTTTTAATGCGCTACGGCGACGAAGAAAAATCCCTCTGCGGCGGTGAGGCAGAAACCACCAACAACCGTATGGAGTTAACCGCGGTTATAGAGGGTCTTGCAGCCCTTACCAGGCCATGCCATGTCGAGCTGACCTCTGACTCCACCTACGTGCTCAAAGGCATACAGGAATGGATGCCCAACTGGAAAAAGCGTGGCTGGAAAACTGCCAGCAAAAAGCCTGTCAAAAACCTCGATCTCTGGCAAAAGCTCGATGCGGTGATAGGCGAACATAAGATAAACTGGCACTGGGTCAAGGGGCACAGCGGCCACCGGGAAAATGAGATAGCCGATCAGCTTGCCAACCGCGGCATCGACGAACTAGAACTGAGCTAGGGATTAACCATGAGACAGATCGTACTGGACACAGAAACCACAGGCCTGGAGACCTCTCAGGATCACCGTATCATCGAGATCGGCTGTGTCGAGATGATCAACCGCAAGCTCACTGGCCGCCACTACCATCAGTATATCAATCCGCAGCGCAAAGTAGACGAGGGCGCCATGGAAGTGCATGGCATAACTGATCAGTTTCTCGAAGACAAGCCCGTCTACGAGGCCATCGCTGGTGAGTTTATGGCCTTTATCGAGGGCGCCGAACTGGTGATCCATAACGCTCCCTTTGATATTGGCTTTCTCAACCACGAGGCTGGCAAACTGCCCGGGCGTTTTAAACCCATAGAGTCTGGCTGTAAAGTCATAGACACCCTCGCCCTGGCGAGACAGAAGCACCCGGGACAAAAAAACAACCTCGACGCCCTGTGCAAACGCTATGGCGTCGATAACTCTCAGCGCGACCTTCACGGTGCACTCCTGGATGCTGAAATCCTCGCCGATGTCTACCTACTAATGACCGGTGGCCAGGTCAATCTCAATATCAATGACCAATCGGCAGCAGACTCCGGCGAGATCAACCAGGCCAGCAATATTCGTCGTCTGCCTGAGGATCGTCCGGCGCTGCGAGTGATTGCCGCGAATGAAGATGAGTTGGCCAGCCATCAGCAAAAGCTGGATGCCATCAAAGCTTCCAGTGGCGAGTGCATCTGGCAGAATCTGGGCGAATAATCAGCCTTGTCCCAGCCAACCAATCAAGAGCCCCAGCTAGATATTCATTTTCCCGAGCAGGCTCCCAGTAGCGCTCAACAGCTCGAGTCTCTGGATCTGGCCCTTAGCGGCGCCGTCACCAGTCGAGATCTGTTTCGCCTCAGCAAGCAGCTGGCTGAACTAAAGCAGCGGGCGGCCCGCAAGCAGGATATTACCCAGGCTTGGAAAAAATGGCGCCAGGCCGTGCAGCGGTCTCAGCAGGTAGTTAGCGCCAGGCGCGACAATCTGCCCGAGATCAGTTATCCAGATCTGCCCGTCAGTGCCAGATCCGCTGAAATCGTCGAGCTGATTCGCAACCATCAGGTGGTAGTGGTGGCCGGCGAAACTGGCTCGGGTAAAACCACCCAGCTACCAAAAATCTGCCTCCAGGCCGGGCGTGGTATCAATGGCATAATTGGCCACACCCAGCCGCGCCGCATAGCCGCTCGCACCGTGGCCAGCCGTATCGCCGAAGAGCTGAAAACATCACTGGGCGAGACCGTGGGCTACCAGGTGCGCTTCGCGGATCAGAGCTCGCCCAAAACCACCATCAAACTAATGACCGATGGCATTTTGCTGGCAGAGATTCAGCACGATCGCTTCCTCAGCAAATACGATACCCTGATTATCGATGAGGCCCACGAGCGCAGCCTCAATATTGATTTTTTGCTGGGTTACCTGAAAAACCTTCTGGCCCAGCGCAGTGATTTAAAGCTGATTATTACCTCGGCCACCATTGATGTAGAAAAGTTCTCCCGGCATTTCAATGCTGCACCAGTGGTCGAGGTATCCGGCAGAACCTACCCGGTCGAGATTATCTACTCCGATATCGATAGCCTGGAAATGGATCGCGACCAGCGCATTATTGAGTGCCTGCGCGAGATCAACGCCAACACAACCGCCAACCAAAAAGCCGGCGATGTGCTGGTCTTTTTGAGTGGCGAGCGCGAGATTCGCGAGGCCAATCTGGCCATCAAGCGCGCCCAGTTGCCCCATACCGAAGTGGTGCCCCTTTACGCCAGGCTGAGCCTTGCAGAGCAGAGTAAAATCTTCTCTCCACACAGAGGCCGGCGCGTGGTGCTCAGTACCAATGTGGCCGAGACCTCCCTCACCGTACCCGGTATCGGCTATGTGATAGATACTGGCCGGGCAAGACTGTCTCGCTACAGCTACAGAACCAAGGTGCAGCGGCTGCCCATCGAAGCCATTTCTCAGGCCAGCGCCAATCAGAGGGCAGGGCGCTGTGGCCGGGTAAGCAACGGCATCTGTTACCGGCTCTACGAAGAGGACGACTTTAACAATCGCCCAGAGTTTACTGACCCGGAAATCGTGCGCACCAACCTGGCCGCGGTAATCTTGCAAATGCTGCACCTGCGCATAGGTGATATCCGCAGCTTCCCCTTTGTAGATCCGCCCGATAGCCGCATGATCAGCGATGGTTTTAAACTGCTCGAAGAGCTACAAGCCGTCGACGGCAAGGGCAAGCTGACCAAGCTGGGCAAACAGCTGGTGTCGATTCCCCTGGATCCAAGATTTGCCCGCATGATCTTTGAGGCAAGCAAAAATGGTTCACTGGCCGAGGTGATGATTATCACCTCGGGTCTGAGCATTCAGGATCCCAGAGAGCGCCCGGCCGATAAACAGCAGGCCGCAGATCAGGCTCATGCCCAGTGGCGCGACGAGTCCTCAGACTTTATGTCGCTGCTCAATCTGTGGCAGCACTTCGAAAGCAAGCGTCAAGAGCTCTCGACTAATCAATACAGCAAATACTGCCGCGCCAACTATGTGTCTTTTTTGCGCATGAAAGAGTGGCGCGACCTGCACCATCAGGTGCACAGCGCCTGCCGTGCTCTCAAGCTTAGCGAAAATAACAGGCCCGCAGAATACGCAGCTATCCATCAGGCGCTGTTAGCTGGCTTGCTTGGCCAGGTGGGTATTCGTGAAGATAAATGGGAGTTTCTCGGCACCAGAAACCGCAAGTTTTTTATCTTCCCCGGGTCAGGCCTGAGTAAAAAACCACCCAAATGGGTCATGGTGGGTTCCCTGATGGAAACCGCCAAACAGTACGGCCTAAATGCCGCCAAAATCGATTCCGACTGGCTCGAGCCCCTGGCTGCCCACCTGGTGAAAAAGACCTACAGCGCACCTTTCTACCACCAAAAGTCGGGGCAGGTCATGGCCAAAGAGCGCCAGACATTGTTTGGTCTGTCGATAGTTGAGGGCAAAAATACTGTCTATGGCAAGGTGGCGCCGGTAGAGGCCAGAGAGATATTTATCCAGCAGGCACTGGTCGAAGAGGGATACCGCGGCAAAGGCAGCTTTTATCAAGCCAATCAAAAGCTGGTAGCAGAACTGCAGGGGCTGGAAGATCGCTTTCGGCGTCGCGATCTACTGGCCGAGCAAAAAGTCATTTACAGCTTTTATGACGAGCGTATACCCGCGGGAATCTATAATCTTCCAGCTTTCGAAAAATGGCGCAAACAGGCAGAGCAAGACAACCGCGGCCTGCTAAATATCAATAAACAAACCCTCATGTTGCGTGGTATGTCCGCCGACGAAGAGGCCCAGTTTCCCGAGACAGTGCGCTGCGATGGTCTGGAGTTTGAGCTTAGCTACACCTTTGAGCCCGGTCATGCCGAGGACGGTGTCAGCGCCAAAATCCCATTGGCTCTACTGCACCAGTTGCCCAGATATTATTTTGAATGGCTGGTGCCCGGCATGTTGCGGGACAAATGTATCGCCCTGGTCAAAAGCCTGCCCAAGCAAATCCGCCGTCATTTCGTGCCAGTGCCCGACTATGTAGACAAAGTTTTGCTGCAGGTGCGCGCCCAGGATCGCCCCCTTACCGAGGTATTGGCCGAGCAGCTAAAGCGTCATACAGGGGTGATGATTAATGACGAGGATTGGAGAACAGAAAACCTCGACCCCTGGTATCTGACCAACTTTTTACTCCAGGACGACAGTGGCAAAACCATCGCCATGGCCAGAAGTCTCGAGCAGCTGCAGCGGGATTTTAAACAGCAGATCAATGCCGGTCTAGAACAGGCCTCTGACGATAGCCTGTCCCGACAAGGCATCACAGAATGGGACTTTGAGCTGCCAGAGCAGGTAAGTTTAAAGCGCGGCAAAATCGATATAAAAGCCTGGCCCGCACTGGTTGACTGTGGCGAGTCGGTATCTCTGGAAGTAATGGATAATCCCCTGGCCGCCGACCAGGTCAGCCGCCAGGGTCAGCTGAGGCTGGCACTGCTAAGGGGCCGAGAGCAGGAAAAATATTTAACCAAGCATCTTTTGCGTGGTGCCGACCTGGCTCTAAAGGCCGCTGCCATAGGCAACCGCCAGGACATTGTGCAAGCGTTAATTGCCGCCAGCTTTCAGGAGGCTCTGTTCTCCGAAGTGGGGGTGTTGCGCGACCAGGCTAGTTTTGACCACTGCTACCAGGCGGGCATAGGCAGGGTAGTGGATATTGCTCAGCAACTGGCAACCCATATTGAGTCGGTACTGCCCAAACTGCACCAAAATCAGAAACAGATCCGCGCTCTGGGTCTGTCGGCTATCTATGCCAAAGAGGATATTGATCAGCAGCTTAACTGGCTGTTCTGCACCGCGACCCTCAGCCGCATTAGCCTCGACCGCATCAGCCAGTACCCCAGGCTGGTGCGGGGTGTGGAAATTCGCCTGGAGAAACTTGCCTCCCAGGTGAGCAAAGACCAGCAGTATATTCAGGAGATACAGGAATTTTTGCAGCCAGTGCCCAGCCCCCAAGACCAGTTGCTATCTGAGGAACTGGCCGAAGCCATAGATAACTTCCACTGGACAGTCGAGGAATACCGCATCTCATTATTTGCCCAGCAGTTAAAAACCCGCGTGCCGGTGTCTGCCAAGCGTCTGCAAAAACAGTGGCTGGAGATAGACGATCAGCTGCGCCGTTTTACCCTGTAAAGCCACCGCCCAGATATATTTTCTCGGCGGTGAAACTTCCACGTCCAGCTCTAGTCAGAATAGCATCCCAAAACCATCCTGGTT
>JAYPYO010000015.1:30308-39386 GCA_038135995.1 Porticoccaceae bacterium | reverse complement strand
AGTGGACTGCAACTCCGCCATCGTCGGTTCGATTCCGACCGGCGCCTCCATTTCAACTCTCTAGTTAACCCCCTAATCAATCCTCTAGTTAAAAGACTGTACAGGTTTTAGCCGAACGCCGGTGTGATACTGGCGGGCTGAGGGGAATATCAGTTTTACAGCTGAAGTCTGAGGGATCTAGCTAAATAGTTCGGTTGCCAGTGCGCCAATCTGCACAAGCTCAGCGGCAATGCTCTCAAGAGGTACCGCAAGTCCAGTCGATACAACCATTAAAAGTACGCCAAAAACCACAGCAAGCAGCATTAATATGCTGGTGATATAGGTGAAATTAACAATCTTATCTTTCATAGTAATACTGCAACCAATCTTCTGTGGTGCCCAGCCGCAAGCTTTTTGTTGCAGGGGAACGATTAATACTAGCGATTGGATTAGTGCTAACTCGGCATGCAACGACAAATTATTGACATTTGGCGACAAAAGCTTAGTATTCCTGTCAATTATGTATTGTATAGGCTGCAGAAATGGCAATGGTGCGGGCCGCGGTACTAGCGGGCTTTGACAATCAGGTACGGCTTTTGGGTGGCGATCCCGGCGAAATTTTGCGCGCAAATGGGTTTGCAAGCGATTTTTCCACCGCCTGTGACCCTGACGAGTTTCTACCCTATGATCGGGTTGAGCAGTTACTGCAGGCTGCGGCGGAGGGTACGGACTGCTCGCATTTTGCAGCACTGCTGGGCATTCAACAAAATATTACTCTGCTGGGATTAGTGGGCCATCGAATGCTGCAATCTAGCGATGCGGGCGCCGCCTTGCTTGAGTTGGTCGATCACCTGTTGCTGCATGTTGATGGGCCAGTGGATGCCGCATTGCGGACCTTTGGTGACCAGGCCCATCTCAGCTACCACAACGCCCAGCAAACTGAGCTTCGCAAACAGTCAGATGAATTGGCCATGGCCCATAGTATTATTACTATGCAGGCACTCTGTGGTCTGGACTGGAAGCCTACTAGAGTCTGTTTTCGCCACGAGGCTCCTGCCGAGCTAAAACCTTACCAACAGTTGTTTAGGGCTCCTGTGCTCTTTGCTCAAGAACGCACCGAGATTGTATTCCCCAGGCGCTGGCTCAGCGCGCAGATTATTCAGGCAGATCCAGCCCTGAATATGATTTTGCGCTCCCATATCAACCAGCTTGATGAGAATATACCAGGTGACCTCTGCGATGATGTGGTCTGTCTGATCAGAGAGCTATTGCCACTGGGGCCCTGCGGTATAGAGGCTGTGGCAGACAGATTGGCAATGCATCCGCGCACCTTGCAGCGCATGCTCAAGGAGCAGGGCAGTTCATTCTCTGATCTACTGGAGTCAGTACGCCAGGCTGTAGCCACTGAGTGCCTGCGCAACTCGGATATATCTATTATTCAGCTCTCAGATTATCTCGGCTATGCAGATAACACTGCATTTACCCGCGCCTTTAAGCGCTGGTTTGGCAGTACGCCCAGAGCCTGGCGAAAAAGTGTTAATAGCCGCGGCTCAGGCGTTCCCATTGGGGATAATGATCATGTATACTGCGCCCCCTCAGCGCATCGCGGCTGAAAAAGCCCACCTTTAGTCTCAGACGCCCGGGTGGCGAAATTGGTAGACGCAACGGACTTAAAATCCGTCGGTAGCAATACCGTGCCGGTTCAAGTCCGGCCCCGGGCACCATTTAGTCACTTAACCCATTGATCTACTTGTGTATTTCTTAAATCACACAGGTAGGGTAGACATTGCGTTCAAGATAATGTGTCCCGAAAGCGTAAGCCCATTGGTACTGACAAGCTAAGGTCTTTACAGCGCAAGTGTATTGATGACTCGAGTCACCTAGTCTCCAGCAGCAATTTATTGATTGCGCCCTAGTTTTAGAGAGCCTCAACGGACACGCGGCTTGGTTAATTTGACAAGTAGGGGTGTTCAGCGAAAAATGGAAATTAATAACTAAAAGGAAAAACGGCATGGCTGCGCGTATTGGTAATTTTATTATATTTTTGATTCTTTCTGTGCTCACTTTGGGTATCTACCCCCTCTACTTTTTCGTCACCAGACAGCAAGAGAACACTGAATTGCTCAAAGAGATAAGAGACGAATTACAAAAACGAAATCAAACTTAAAATCTTTAGCCTAAGAGGGGATAGCCATGGTTGAGGCATCGGAGGTTAGACCTACTGTGTGCTGGATATAAAATATGCATTATTGAATAAATCGGGGCGCTGTGTTTCTATACTGGGGCCTCTACTTAGCACCCGTACGGACAGATAAACCAATGGAAACTAGCCTTTACGTCAAGACAGCCCTGATTTTGTCGATTCAATTAGGTATCGTATTTATTGGATGCTACTGTTTTATAAGATACGCCCGTCAATCTTGCATGGAGGATCGACCCTTTTTTGGCTTTCGGTTCGAAGCTAAAAAAAACAGCCGAGGCGAATTAGATCTGGTTCCTATTGTTCCTGAACCCCTTATTAAAGCTTCACCTTCAGTCAAAGCTTCGACTCGAGAGTATGATGAAGAGCCAAGACAACATAATCCTCTTGTAACAAAGTTGGTATGGGTCTGGTTTGTAAGTCTTCTTGGAATGATAATTTTACCACCTGTAAGTACTGTCCTGAGTGCAACCCTAATGACCATCTCCAGCATAATCTTTGCTCCGCTGCTGGGTATCATGATGCTCGAAGCAGATGAAAATGATGGGCTCCGGACAATATTGTTTACCCTCTTTATTGCGGTTGCTGCTGCTCTTGTGGGTATGTATTCGGGTATAGATTTTTCCTTTATGAGGGAATTCTTATTCTACAGTCTCTGTGTGCTCATACTGGTGGGGCTGGTGAGATTATTATTTGGTATGAGCGACGCGTTGGTGAGGTTTAAAGCTATTGTCGGCGCAATATTGTTTACACTATTTCTTGTCTATGATTTTAATAGGCTCAAACAGCTCAATGATTTTGGAGTAAATGATTGGGTAACTGCATTACATATGGCGATTAGTTTATATCTCGATATTATAAATCTCCTCCTGGAACTACTGGAAGCCATGGGATAACTCAGAGTCGTCCGCTTCTCAGATTTGATTGTAATGGCAGGAGTAACCCGGCACCCTGGGCCCTGAGTTACGCGCCAGACAGGTTGGCTGCACTAGTTTAGCTATCAGTCGGGTCAATGCAGGACATGAGCTGCTCTTCCCAGGTTTCCAAGATGTGCTCGGCAATGATTTCAATTCGGCTCTCAATGCAATCATCCAGTTCAATCTCAGTGAGGGCATCACTGGTTAAGTTATAACCGAAAACACCTGCTTCAGTGATAAAGACTGCTTTCATTCTCTCAGCGGTAATGCCACTAAGAAATGCAAATAGCCTGCTGCTGTTGAAGGTTTTTGTCGCTGCAAAGCGCCAACCAATACTATGGAACCCTTCACCTTTGTTGACCGCCTTAATATAGCCAGATGCTGGCATAGCCGCATTGGTTAAATCATTATCCGAGCCCGAGTGATGATTATGTTGTTTATGATGGATCTGATCAGACAGGGCAGTGGCCCCCTGTAATAGCTCAGTTGATAATCTTCCCTGTTGAGTTAAAACAACCTCTGTGTTGGGTAGAGCTGTTGATTGAGCATAGTCTCTGAGCAGAGCTTCGTGATTGGGCTGGTACAAATCTTGTTTATTGCCAACGATTACATCAGCGATAGCTATTTGCTGATTAAATGTTTGGTGATCTGTATAGCGAGGCTCCTCAAGCTTTCGCGCGTCAACCAAAGTGAGGGTTTTTTGGACTGAAAGAACCCCCTGATAATCGACAGATAATAGCTCTAAAATCTCCATTGGATGTCCCAGCCCGGTAGGTTCAATGAGTAAACGATGTGGCCGGGACTTGGTGAGCAGTTGGTTTAAAGCGATCTGCATGGGTAGGCCAGAGGTACAGCACATGCAGCCTCCAGGTACCTCGCGGATATACACTTGCTGCTCTTCACTGTGACGACCTTCGAGCAGGCTGCCGTCAACGCCAATTTCACCAAACTCATTTACCAGTACAGCCCAGCGTTCATCGGCGGGCTTAGATCGCAGTAAATGCAATATGGCTGAGGTTTTTCCTGCTCCTAAAAAACCTGTAATGATATTAGTGGGGATGGCACAGAGATTATTCTTTGATGGGCTCACGACGCAGAGCTCAGTACTGACACAGCTTTATTGGCATGATCAATTTCAAAATAAAAACAATTGTGGCGTCCAGTATGGCAGGCGCCGCCGGTTTGCTTAACCAGACACAAAATAGCATCGCCATCACAATCCAGCCGCATTGACTCCAGCATCTGCAAATTGCCGCTGGTTTCCCCCTTGACCCATTTTTTACGTCGGCTTCGCGACCAGTAGGTCATGCGGCCGGTCGACAGGGTTTCTTGTATGGAATTTTTATTCATCCATGCCAGCATCAATACCTCTTGACTGACGGCATCTTGAGTGACAACAGGTATCAGTCCATTGTCATCAAAGCTTACCTCATCGAGGATATCTTTGAGTGCCAGGGTCTGTCCCTTGTCAAGCCGCTCAATCGAGCGAAAATAGATACTCTTGCCCATCGACTCTTTAATCTCTGCTATCACAAGCTGTGACGTCAAAGTCGCATTCACAACTTAGCTTTTGACATAATTTATGGTTGAGTAGGTGCCCAGCTGCGATCAAGCTGGCACCAAAGGTTGTCGCGATTTTTTCACCTGCCTCGCCAATAACCTCATGGCCCAATAGGGCGGACAGAACCAGTATTGTCAGCCCTGTAACGCCAAGCGCTAGGGTTCTGAGATCTCGATGCTTCTGGCAGCCGATGGTGAGTGCAAATAAACTGATGGGCACTACAGCTATAAGCATCCATAAGTGAAACAGCTCGTCCCCTAAAAACAGTGCCAGTGCAGTGGGCAGAAAAATGGCCATCAGCGGCATAGCAAGGCATTGGATAGTACAGGCGGCAGATAAAGTAATGGCTGCTTTATCAGCGATGGTTTGAATATTTTTCATGTTTGATAATCAATAATTGTTTAGTTAAAACTTGCCTGGTTAGCCCAAGATCCCCGGACAACGGGAGTTTCTCAGGGTCTAGGCAGCTCTATCACTGCATTGTTTGCAGAGGCAACTCATTTCTAGCTGGGGGCTGGATAGCAGAAACCCAGCGTTTTCGACACTGGCTTTAAGGCTGTTTATCATGGACTCGGCCACCGTAATTTCCTCGACACGCTGGCATGTGCTACAGATTAAAAACTGCGGCACACCATGATCGTGCTTACATGTGATATGAGCGCAGGCTATATATTTGTTGGCCAAATCTAATTTATGCACAAGATTTTCATGTCGCAGAAAATCGAGAATTCGGTAGACAGACATAGGCGGAAGCGATTCGCCGTATTGCTCCTTGCAGTAGTCAACCAGCTCATAAGCTGACATGGCTTTTTTACTAGCTACTAGCCCGGATAGCACCTGCTTGCGTTTGCTGGTCAGTTTCGCACCATGGGCTCTGCAGTTGCTCTCAGCATGATCGAGAATCGTCTGTACATTGCTCATAGGTATTACCTAAACAGATAAGTTTGCTTGTGGAATGTAGCTCGATCGCCAGCTCCAACCGCCGGCAATGATACACTATATCATGAGCTGAGCAAGTATTGATCAGAGAGGCAGATCAGAATGGTTTGCCAGGGTTTATTGAGCTTGAATCGCCTGTACGACAATTACCAGCAGCAGCAGTAGTGACAGTCCCCGCCAGAATACCAGGGGGTTTCGCTCTATGAGTGGTGGGCGCTCTCTATTGATAAAGTCTTTATTGGGTGTTCTGAGATCATAGGTGAACTCAGAGACCTCCTGATAACGTGTGAGCGGGCTAACGCTCAGCGCCTTGCGCAGAGACTCTTCAACCCAGCTCGGTATGCTTACCCCATGTTCAGCCAGTGGCAGGTAACTGAGTTTTCGCTGCTGTGCCCGCGACTGAGCTCTTGAGACTGCCATGCCGTAGGGGAATTTCCCTGATAGCATTTGATAGGCGATAACGGCTAAAGAAAAGATATCCACTCGATGATCAACAGGCTCATCGATAAAATATTCTGGCGCAGAATATTGCATGGTGCCTACAATGCCCTCATTAACAGCACGGATATCCGAAATGCCAGCCACTTTGGTACTGCCAAAATCAATAATTCTCGCCGTACCTGTGGTGTCTATCATAATATTCTGTGGTCGCAAATCCTGATGGATCATCTCCCGCCTGTGGAACGCCTGTAAACCTCTGGCTATCTGTTCAATAATACTGCGCACCTGTTCCAGGGAGGGCCGCGGATTATCGATCATCCACTGCTTTAGGTTTTGGCCTTCGATATATTCGGTGGCGGTATACAGGTAGTTTTGCTTGCGCGCCGGTGGTTTGGCGCGAAGTACATGAGGGTTGTCAATGCGTTTGGCTATCCAGTCTTCGCGCAGCAATCCTTCGAGAAAATCCATATCATTCTTGAGTTCTGCAGAGGGAAACTTAAGGGCCACCTGTTCTCCTGTGGCTGTATCTTCCGCAAGATAAACATGGCTGCGGCTACTGATATGGATTGAGCGCATGATCCTGTAGCCATCAAAGTGCATTCTGGCTTCTATTTTGGGTGGCAGAGGTAACTGATTGACCGCCTGGCTGATTTCGTTGGCAGCGATATCTGGCAACTGCTCAACTCTGATTATTTGCAGGCTGATATTGTCATCACTGCCGGCCTTTAAGGCTTCATTGGCAATAGTCTGCGCCAGTTTGTTCAGCTTGTCGGTCTGGTCGGTGATTTCAGCTTCCTGCAAATGCTTTGATAGCCGTTGCCTGGAAATAAACTCATGAATACCATCTGTGCACAGGACAAAAAAGTCTCCCTCTTGGATAGGCCTGCTGCTGTAATCGATATCGACCGAGTTATGAATACCCAGGGCTCTTGTCAGATAACTTGATTCGGCAGACACATTATGGCGATGATCTTGAGTCAGGCATTCCAGTCCACTGGCAGAAAAATGATAGATCCGTGAATCGCCACAGTGAAAAATATGCGCGGTACGCGATTTAAGAACCAGGCCACTAAAGGTGCAGATATAGCCTTTTTCTTTGTTGTATCGGTGAGGGCTATTATGGGTCTGCGAAAATAACCATGAGTTGGTAGCGCTCAATACTTTAAGGACTGAGTTTTTTACCGACCAGGCGTCCGATGTGCAGTAATAGTCATCTAAAAAGCTGGTTACAGCAGTCTCACTGGCCACTTGGCTGACATTGCTGCTGCTAATGCCGTCGGCGATAGCCACTGCAATTCCTTTGCTGTTTAGCAGGGGCTCACTGGGAACAGTGGCACCGTGAAAGTCCTGATTGATAGCCTTCAGGCCTGCATCACTGTAGTGGCCTAAGGTGACGGATAATACTTGAGTCATAGGGTATTTAACCTGTTTGTCAGCTGCCCAATAGTGGGCAGCTGACAGGCTTGCTAGTGGGCTTACCGCTGCACCTACCAGGACGCGTAAGGTAAGAACTTTCCATTTAGTGTCAGCAGTACTCGGTCACCTTTCGGATGCTCAATTTTGTCCACTTCCATTGAGAAGTCAATGGCGCTCATAATGCCGTCGCCAAATTTTTCCTGAATCACTTCCTTCAAGGTGTCGCCATAGACCCCAACTACCTCATAAAGACGGTATACAAGGGGATCAGTGGGAACAGTCTGATCCCATATTTTGGTCGGAAATGCCTCGAGAGCCTCTGTGACTTCGCTGCCCAGACCCAGATATTCGGTAATAGCTGCTGCCTTGTCTGCAGGCGCACTGTTCATGCCCAGGCAGGCGGAGGTGAGCCATACAGGGGACATGCCCAGGTCTGTTGCTATTTTTTCCCAGGTCAGAGATTTTTCTGCCTTTGCAGAAATAATTAAATCGGACATTGCTTCTTTATTCATAATACTTACCTCTAAGTTAGATTGAGTTTTGACAGGCACGCCGCCTTTATCTGCAACCACAGATAAAGGCGGCTATATTTGACTAGGTTAATTTGCGCTCTGCACTGGTTCTAACATGAGTCCAGTAGAGGGGCAGACCCACCAGAAGTAGACCACCAAACAGATTGCCGAGAACAGTTGGGATTTCATTCCAAACCAGATAGTCGTAGATGGTAAATTCACCGCCCATAATCATAGAGAATGGGAACAGGAACATATTTACGATGGAGTGCTCAAATCCCATAAAGAAGAACAGCATAACGGGCATCCACATGGCCGCCATTTTGGCACCAGCAGAGGTAGAGATCATCGCCCCTACAACACCCATAGATACCATCCAGTTACACAGCATGCCGCGGATAAAAATAGTAAACCAACCGGAGAGCCCATGTTCCTGATAACCCAAGGTTCGGGACTCACCAATGCTACCTACTTTTGCCGCCAGGGCGCCACCGTCGGTATGGTAGCCATAGGTTAAAATAAAGGATGCAAAAAAGGCGGTAGTGAGCGCGCCAGCAAAGTTACCGACAAAAACCAGCCCCCAATTGCGCAACATATTTGGAACTGTTGCCCCGGGTCGCTTATCGAGAATAGATAATGGCACCAGCGTAAAAACGCCGGTCAGCAGATCAAACTTCATTAGGTACAGCATAATAAACCCGACAGGGAATAGCAGGGAGCCAATTAACAGGTTGCCGGTAAAGGTAATCACTGAAATTGCAAAAAATGCAGCCAGTCCTAAGATTGCCCCGGCCATAAATGCTCGTACTAGAGTATCTTTAGTCGACATAAAGAGTTTTGATTCTCCTGAGTCGACCATCTTGGTTACAAATTCACTGGGTTCTATATAAGCCATAATTTTTTTCTCTTATTGAAAAGTTGGAGGATGGTTTGAGTTACGCAGAGGGTAGTGCAAGATGAATGCCAACCCTGGATTTAGTGGTTTTGAGGGAGTTTTCATGGCAGATGCTAGATAAAACGTCTTATTTTGTGGCAAAAATCATGACTGCCATATTTTCCCGCACTGCTTTTGTGCAAAAGCTTAATCGTCTGCGGCATAGAAAACTTCTATTA
>JAYPYO010000015.1:0-30298 GCA_038135995.1 Porticoccaceae bacterium | reverse complement strand
CTTTTGTGCCAATAACTGGCCCCGGCTAAAGAGTAAGTTTCTGTTTGCATTATTAGACGCTTTATATAATACTGTTATTACAGTGTTTCTATAAGAGTCGGTTGGGCCATGAACCCGGTCGCGAGAAATCGCTGTTTTTTATAGCCAACTAAGTGCAAATAACAAGATATCAGTTGCGCACTAGCCAATAAATATAAATAAAATTGTGAGAGGGGAGTCTGACAACAACATGAAATCATACAACAATAAAATTATTAGAAATCCACTGTTAGCAGCACTGGCACTCGCAGGGTTGACTAGCGGGCAGGTCCAGGCACAGGTTGAGCAGGACGCAGACAAGGTAATCGATCAAATAATTGTAACAGCCTCGAAACGGGCTCTGACACTGCAGGAAACACCCATTGCTGTAGCGGTGGTTACTAAGGAAGCTATCGAGCAAACGCAAGTTTTTGATATCGCTGATTTACAGGCCCTGGTTCCAACATTAAAGGTGGGTACTGCGACTCGCACAACCAACCAAACTTTTAATATCCGTGGGTTTGGTAGCTCTTCGGCATTGGGCACTGAGCCATCAGTAGGTGTGTTTGTTGATGGCGTATTCCGCTCAAGATCGACGGGCGCGCTGGCTGATTTGCCACGCTTAGAACGTGTGGAAGTGTTAAGTGGCCCACAGAGTACTCTTTTCGGTAAAAATGCATCTGCAGGTGTCATCAGCATCATCACAGAAGCTCCATCGTTTGAGAAAAATGGCGATGTCCAGCTGAGCGTTGGTAACTACAATCACACTGGGGCCAAAGCTTATTTTAGTGGTGGCGTAACAGACACCCTAGCAATGAGTGTTTCCGGAGGGATCAATAAACGAGACGGTTACACAGAGGCCGTCCTCGATGGAATTGACGACGTAGACAACCGAAATCGTTGGAATATTCGAGGTCAGGCGCTGTGGCAGCCCAACCCAGAGACCAGTGTGCGTATAATTGCTGATTACAGCAAAATTGATGAGATATGTTGTGCAGCGACCAACCTAATCAATGGTGCAACCTCAGCTGCGATTAGTGCCTTGGGGGGTGTTTTATACGATACAACTGACCCATTTCACAGAACTCATGTCTTCAAAGACATACCTCGAAGCAAGATCGAAGACCAGGGGCTGTCTATCCATGTAGAGCGTGACTTTGATCAGTTTACCCTTACATCAATCTCAGCGGTGCGTAAAAACGAGTTTGCCAATGGGGGTAACGTTGGCGGCACGACCATTGCTCTTGCGTCGGGCATTAGCAAGGGAACTGAGATTGATAGCATCAGTCAAGAATTCCGTCTGACTTCCACATCTGAAGGTCCGTTAAGTTGGATTGCCGGAGGTTTTTATTTCGATGAGAAAATCTCATCCGAAAATGGGCTTGTCTATGGCGACGATATCAGGCCCTATGTTTCAGGGTTGACCGGTGGTCTGTTGCCAGCTATCGAAGCTAGCCTGGGTGTTCCGCCGGGTGTCTTCTTTGCAGGTGGTACTCGTGTAATCAATCAGCTAAAGCAAGACAATAAAGACTATTCGCTGTTTGGTAAGGTCGATTACGAGTTCAATGATTCTTGGACAGGTACCCTTGGCTTAAACTACACCAATGATAAAAAACAAGCGCTAGTAAGGCAGGTCGAAAACGGTGATGTATTTTCCTCTATTGGCGCCTTAGCTGCGGGTCCACTGGGTGGCGTTCAATTCCGGCCTCCTCTTGTTAACCTGCCAAACCCTGTTGAAGATGGTAAGTCAGATGACAGCGATACTACCTATCAACTGCGTTTAGCCTACAAGGTGAATGATTCTCTAAATATGTATTTGAGTCACGCAACTGGGTTCAAGTCCACCTCTTGGGATTTAAGTGAGTTTACACGTCCTGACCGTTCTCTGGCGGCTGAGTTGACCGCTGCAGGTGTTAACTCCTCAAACCCGAAATATGGCTCTCGCCTCTCATCGCCTGAGTATTCGACGGTAAATGAATTTGGTGTTAAATATTGGTCACCAAAATTTGCCCTCAACTTGGCGGTCTTTACACAGCAGCTTGAAGACTTTCAGGTCAGGTCTTTTGATGGAGTTGACTTCTTTCAAGCAAACGCGGGTGAAACCTCAGTTGACGGGTTTGAGGTCGACATGCGGTATTCACCAGTTGAGAGTTGGACATTCACCCTGGCAGCTACCTTCTTAGATCCTATCTACGATGATTTTTCAAATGCACCGCCGACACCTACTTCTCCTCGTGATGCAGATGGCAATCGTTTGCCAGCAGATTTGTCGGGAACCAAGCCAACTAACATAGCTGAAGAGCGCTTTGTCCTTGGTGTCCTATACAATCATTCGTTGAGCAATGGTATGGATATGTTTGTGCGAGCTGATTATCAATACGAGAGTGACGTCAAAGTATCTACTGCCAACCCTGAGTTTAGTCGTGAAGTCAAAAATTTAGGTATGAGTGCGGGTCTTAACATAAACCAGAATCTTAGCATGCAGGTTTGGGGTCGCAATCTAACTGATGACGAGAACATCTTAAGTGTGTTTGGCGCTGCTGCACAGCCTGGTACTATTAGCGCGTTTATCAATCAACCGCGCAGCTACGGTGCTTCACTTAATTATCGATTTTAGATAATCCACTTGGTTGGCCAGCAATTTCTACCGCTGGCCAACCAGCTTTCAAAAGCCAGAATCAGCAAATAAGGAGTACCTTATGAGTTACGCGCAACATCGCAAGATCATTGATGCTGACAGTCATGTTATAGAGCTAGATGACTTTCTAATAAAGGCGGCCAGAGAAGCTGATATAGAACTGCTGCAAAAAATGGATGATCAAACCGAGCTACCAATTGATAGGCAAAAATATCATGACGGCGTAGAACTGTTCGAGCGGCGCAAGCACGATGCCACTGTTAAGCAGGAATGCGAGGATATTATTGTCAGCAATAATCTGGGTGGTTGGTCCCGAATTGGCGCTTTTGACCCCCAGGAGCGCTCCCGCGCACTGGATTTGTTTGGTTATGAGAAGCAATGGGTGCTGCCTACTTTCTCTTTTCATCAGGTAGCCCATGTGGGTGATATGGATGCGCTCTATGCAGGCGCTCGTACCCTAAATAAGGCTATGGCCGACTTTTGTGCCCATGATGACCGCATGTTAGCCATTGGCTATTTACCCTATACCCTAGGGCCAGAGAGGGCGCTGGAACTAATGAAGCAGGGCTTCGCTGATGGTTGTTATACCTTTATGGTCGATACCAATGAGCCCAACGACGACAAGATTAGTTTTGCTCATCCAGATTTTGACCCTGTCTGGGCAGGTTTTGTGGAGCAGAGGGTACCCTTTGGTATACATGTGGCCGCCAATGGTCATTATGAGGCTGTGCCAAAAAGCTTTAAGCGCAATGGCAAGAATATTATTGCGCTGGGCGGTGATGCGCCTGCAGGCGAGCTCGGCCTGATAACCATTAAAAATTCGGCTGAACTATTTCTATCGGCGCTGATTTTTGACGGCGTCTTTGATCGTCACCCCAGTCTGCGAGGCATGTGTATGGAGCATGGAGCATTTTGGGTTCCATCCTGGCTAAAGTCCCTAGACTTTACCTATGGAGCTTATTTGCCGCGCAGAGAGTTTGTGGAAAAACCCTCAGATACAGCGAGGAGATGCCTGAAGTTTTCACCTTTTGCCGGTGAGCCTGTTGGATGGATCATCGAAAATACCAGTCCAGATATGATTTGTTATGCATCGGACTATCCGCATCCAGAGGGTGGGTCAGACCCTATCAGCAAGTTCGAAGCTACAATGGAAGGCTGTGATGAAGTCACCATGAGTAAGTTTTATTATGGCAATATGCAGGCGTTGATGTCTCTGACATAGTTTCGCTTTGAAGTGTGCTGGACTAACTTTAATGCTTAAATGCGGCGGTGTTTGCCAACTAACTAAAGAGCTGATTACGATTCATGACTCCTATTAAAACGCAGGATGCTGGCCTGAGATCAAAGATTGACGACAAGTTATCTCGCTGGTCAGTAGCCGCATTTGGCATCGGCGCCGCAGGTGAGGCAGTTTACCTGGGACTGTTCAACACCTTCATTACTATTTTTTATAACCAGGTAATTGGCCTGTCGAATACTCTTATCGGTACGGCCATTATGCTGGCCCTGGTGGTCGATGCCATCACCGACCCATTGATTGGAATAATTTCAGACAAGTGGAAATCCAAACACGGGCGACGACATCCATTTTTATTTGCTGCGCCAATACCATTAGCGCTGGTAATCTACGGGATTTTCAATCCGCCCGAATCCATCCTCAATGAAGTAGATAATTTCACTAATTACACCTTGTTCGCATGGCTAGCTATGTGCACTGTTTTCAGTCGCGCATTCTTGACTCTCTATTCGATACCGCATCTAGCCCTGGGTGGTGAGATGTCAAAGAACCATAACGAGCGTTCCAGGTTATTCAGTGCTAATGCAGCATTCGCCTATGTAACTGGTGCCTTATTTGGTTTTTTGGCTTGGGGAGTATTCTTCGATGGCGAGCATATAAGAGCTGTTGACGGCGTGGCAGTTCCGGGGCACTTAAATGAAGCCTCCTATGCGCCTTTAATATTGTTAGCCTGTACTTTAGTTCTTATGGCGATTTGGACTACCGCTGCAGGTACGTATAAGCATGTGCCAACATTGTCCGCACCACCTAAGCAACAACAAGAGCTCTCCCTAAAAGTTTTTTTTAAAGAGATATTGACCACATTAAAGTGCCGCAACTATGTAGTGCTAATTGCCGGTTACTTCTTCTTTATGATTGCTAGCGGAATCTACGATACGTTAGGTGTTTTTATGAACACTTACTTTTGGGAGCTCGTGCCGGGCCAAATGCGCTGGTTTGGGCTAGTGTCGGCACCCTGTGCCTTATTCGGCGCTTTAATTTCACCTGTGCTAATGCGCAAGTTCGATCGCAAGCCTGTGGTGATTTTCTCTCTTTTTTGTATGGCGATTACTGCCCAACTGGTTGTGGATTTGAGATTGCTCGGTTTAATGCCTGAAAATCACAGCCCCGCATTGCTGCCAGTACTGCTCTGTAACTCAGGCGTATTTGCATTTGTGATCGGCCTTGGCTCTGTCGCAATGATGTCTATGATTGGTGATGTGGTAGATGAAAGCGAGCTGGATACCGGATTGCGCCAGGAAGGGTTATTCTATTCTGCCAGAGCCTTTTTTGCTAAAGCTTCGTTTTCCTTTGGTCACTTTGTGGCTGGGGTAGGGCTGGATTTATTCGTTCGTTTTCCATCGCTAGCAGTTCCGGGAGCGGTTGATGCAGATGTGCTATTTAGAATGGGTATGCTGGCTGGCCCCATTATGGGTGTAGCGGCGTTTATCTCGGTGTTCTTTTATGGCAAATACCATTTGACCCATTCTATGCATAGCAAAATCATTGATGACATTGAAGAGCGCAAGCGTAACCAACAACAGTCCATTGCCGAGGCGACATAAACCAAAATAATGGTTAGACTGACGGCATTCGATGCGCCTTTCTGGGGTGCAAATAGGCATGGTAATAGGTTGATGGCACAGAAAACACGAACCCGTTTGTCGAAAGAAGGTCGGCGATCGCAGCTTTTGGACACGACGGCAGCAATTATAGAAGATCTGGGTTTTTCAGGATTTACCATGGAGACATTGGCTAAGGCGGCCGGTGTGAGCAACCCGTTGGTCTATAAATATTTTGACTCCCGGCAAGAGATATTTAAAGAGCTCTTGCTGCGAGAGCTAGAAGATTTTCGCTTGAAGATGAGGGCTAAAGTAGTCAGTACTCAGAGTTTTGAGGATCTTGTAAGAGTCTTTGTTGAGGCAAACTTTGAGCAATCCGAAGCTGGAAATGTAAGAGACGTCTTGCTCAGTCAGCCCGACTTAAGAGACGCAGTTTCCAAGACCCTAGAGAGAAATCATAAAGAGACTGGCCGATATCTACTCGAGCGAGTTATCGAATCAAATCGCACCATGACATTAGAGCAGGCAGAGCATCTTCTCTATATGGGTTCCGCGGCTTCTGTGGCCGCTGCTGAAAAAGTGAATCGATCGGGACGTAGCAGACAACGCCTGATTGACAATACTGTCAGCTTTATTCTTGGCGGTTTCGCGGCTCCTTATGCCGATATTGATAGCGATACTGACAGCTAAAATTTATCATCTATTCGCTGAATCCCTTTGCTTAGCGTCGAGCACATCTCTGTGTACCTTTTGTAAGGCCCCGCCATTTAGTTCAATCCTTTGGTCGCTATTTAATAACAAGAAAAAAACACTTTTTTGATAAAACAAACCCTCTGCGCACTATACTTGCCTGCGCCTATATTATAGTATGTATATAATAATGAAGTGACTGTAGCCTTTTACAGGTTCGACACTGCAATAACACTTTTAACCTATCTGAGGGGCAACAATGAAGCGCGAATACCGCAACCGGAAAATAGTTCTAAATAGACGGCCGCAGGGTGAGTTGCGGGATGGAGATCTCTCTATGCTCAGCGAACCGGTCAGAGAATTAACTCAGGGAGAGTTTTTGCTTAAAACTATCTGGTTGTCCCTTGACCCTTATATGCGGCCACGTATGAGTGAGATCAAAAATTACCTGGAACCCATTGGTATTGGCAAAGTCATCGTTGGTGAGACTGTGTCGGTGGTGATGGAATCTAAGTCTGAAAAATACAAGCAGGGTGACTTTGTAACCTGTTTTTCAGGCTGGCAGGAATACTTTGTAGCTAATGAGTCTATGGACAATATTTATCATATTGACGACCAGGGTTTACCGCTATCAGTTTTTCTTGGCTCGGCCGGCATGACTGGTAGAACTGCCTATAGCGGCCTCACCTTTATCGGAAAACCCAAGCGCGGAGAAACCTTAGTGGTTTCCGCGGCTGCAGGTTCAGTGGGTACTGTTGTTGGGCAGCTTGCTAAGGCGCAAGGTTGTCGTACCGTTGGTATCGCTGGCGGTGCAAAAAAATGTCAATTTTTACTGGATGAAATGGGCTTTGATGCCGCAGTTGACTATAGGGCTGGTGATCTGGCCGGCCAGCTTAAAAGTGCATGCCCTGATGGCATAGATATCTATTTTGAGAATGTTGGCGGCGATGTGGCCAAGGCGGTTGCACCCCTGCTAAACAAAGGTGCACGTGTGCCAATTTGTGGATATGTGTCGGCTTACAATTCACAGGATCTGAATACTGTAGAGACACCAATGGATATTTTTGGCGCACTCTCGGAGCCACCGGAATTTCGCTATTTTCAGGTGCGCGAGTGGCACGATCAATATCACCAGATTACCGCCTTGCTGACCGAAAAGGTACTCAGCGGTGAGGTTAAATATACCGAGACTGTCGCCCAGGGGCTAGATAATGCTGAAGCGGCTTTTATTGGCTTGTTGGCTGGAGCCAATCTAGGCAAACAATTAGTGCATGTGGCTGATTATTGATTCTTTATCGACTATCAGAAAGATTATTGACAACCCATTTCCATACAGGAGTCACTGATGAAGCTATATGATTTTCCGAATGCGCCAAATCCTAAAAGAGTAAAAATATTTGCCAATGAGAAGGGTATTGAGCTCGAACTAGTTGCCTGTGATATGCGCAAGGGAGAGCACAAATCATCGGAGTTTTTGAACAAGAACCCCAGTGGCAAGATACCTGTTCTCGAATTGGAAGATGGCCGGTGTATTTCAGAGTCTGTGGCAATTTGTCGCTACTTAGAGGCCATCTACCCGGAGCCAAATCTATTTGGCGCGAGCCCTTTCGAGCTGGGTCATATTGAGGCAAGAAATCGACATATTGAGTTCGAGATGTGGCGTGAAATAGGAATCTCCTGGGTAAATGGGCCGATCGTAGCTCAACTGGGGATAGTCAAACAGATACCTGAAGCTAAGGCAGCCAGCGATGTGGCGGCGCGCAATTACTATGAGCGCTTGGATCTTGAGTTTGCCGAGAATGCTTATGTTGCAGGTGATAGATTTACGATTGCCGATATTAGCCTTTATACAGCGATTGAGTTCGCCAGCGCTATGGTGGATCTCAAGCCCGAATCTAGTTTACACAATCTAAATGCCTGGTACGAATCAGTCCGGTTACGGCCGAGCATTACCGCGCTTGCACAATAGTAGGATAAATATGAGAGAGTTTATTGGCTTTGGTGGTGTGGTGCTAACTGCCGATGTGTATGGTAACCAAGACCACCCTTGCGTAGTTTTGTTGCCTGGTATAACGCAGACCCGCAAGGTGTGGGTTAGTGCTGCAAAGGCGCTGGCGCAGGCCGGTCGTTATGTTATTAGTCTGGATTTGCGAGGACATGGTGGCAGTGATAGTCCCAAGGACTGCAATTACAGTCTAGAAGCCTTTATGGGTGATTTGGTAGCAGTTTTGGCTCAGTTGGAATCTCGCCCGGTGGTTGTGGGCTCAAATTTTGGCGGTTGGATCGGCTTGGCAGCATTAGGCAATACCTTAGCACCCATTGCCACTGGACTGGTTTTGACCAACCCGCCTCCAGAGTTCCAAAGCCTTAACAATGAAAGTATTGCCAAAACAGTCAGCGAGCGAGCATCCAGTGCGGATTTTGATCAAGGTTTGTTTGCAGGTGGCTTTGATTTTATTGAATTGCAAAGCAAACTTGAGCCCGCAGCCAAGAGCTTGAAACTACCCACGCTTTTGGTGCGCGGTATTGACAGTCAAGTAAGTTCATCCAGCGCAACTCAACGTTTCGCTGATTTAATCCCCCAGGCCGAGGTCTCGGAAATTGAGGGTGCTGGCCACTATGTGGCCTTCGATAAATCCGATGAATTTAGTGCTCTGGTATTGGAGTTTTTAGAACGCCATGTGCCGCACCAGCCTCCACAATATGTGAGTGGTTCAGACTCTCGAACCCTGCGAGATGCGATGGGGTGTTTTGCCACTGGAATCACTGTGGTAACAACTCTTGACGAGGCGAAAACACCTATTGGTTTAACGGTTAATTCCTTTAGTTCGGTCTCTCTAGACCCGCCGCTAGTATCAGTTTGTTTAGATAACCATGCCGGCAGCCTAGATGTATTTAGAGCCGCACAATCATTTGCTATCAATGTGTTACACACAGGGCAACAGTCTATTTCAAATCTATTTGCCTCTAAGGGGGTTGATCGTTTTGCAGGCGTTGACTGGAGTACCTGGGAGCGAAATGTACCGATTATTGAAGGGTCGCTCGCGAGTTTTGAATGCATAAAAAAAGACATGATTATTCAGGGTGACCACAGCATATTTATTGGCGAAGTGGTGAGGGCAAAGTTTGAACCCCATCGTGACCCGCTTTTATATTTTGGTGGCAAGTACCGGCGATTACATTTTGGTTGATTGGCCATTGCCATCAACCGACGCAAGCGGCAATCAGCAAAATGCAGTCATTGGCGTTGTAATAATTATAACAATGAAGAGGCTTACAAAATGACGATAGATTTTGACTTTGACCCCAATGCTGTGCTGGTTGATTCCACCACAGATATTGAGGGAGTAAATCACATTGGCCTGTCTGTACAAAACCTTGACAGGGTGTTGGAGTTTTACCGAGCAGCGACTGGTTTTGAGGTGGTCCATAAGGAATCCTTTGAAAATGATGCATCGGCCGATATTCTTTTCGCACGCAGCAATGTAAAGGTGCAGACAGCAATTTTGCGAGCACCAAATTGGGTTCTTGAGCTCAGTGAATTTGCCCACAATGAATCTGCCACTTTGACTGATATGCCGGTTATTGGGCCAGGTATGTCACATACCTGTTATCAATCGCCCATAGATCAACCGTTATTTGAAAAGTTCGCTGCCCAGGGTGCCAGATTCTTAAATCGGCATAACAAACCTGTGTATTCCCCTACCTATGGCGTGAGCTATGTCTATGCCTATGATCCAGAGGGCAATCTTCTTGAAATGGAGGAGCTCGATGGCGAACAACTGCTGAAACATGCGGGGTATCTGGACAATTGGGATAAGGATAACAAACCCATTTGGATGTCTCAGGTATCCCTGTTCACCCCTGACAGGGATCGACTGATGCAGTTTTATCATAATATTTTTCAGACCAACCCCCATAGAATAGTTGAGGTGCCGGTAGGTGAGTTTGGTGACAACCTGTTTGATATTGATAATGCCAAGGTACAAATTGGCTGGTTCAGACTTAATCGCCAGTCCAAAGTTATGGAGATTTTACAGTTTGTAAATCCGCCCACTCCACAGAGCACGATAGAGCGAGAACCAACATCTCTAGGCTACTCGTTTTCTCTGGAGGTAAGCGATATCGAAGCGGAATATCAGCGACTAAAAGCGCTCGGGGTTGAGTTTTTCAGTCCGCCGGTCAAGTTAGGCCGCTTTGTGCAGGCCTATGCCCGTGATATTGACGGCAATATTTTTTCCTTGCGCCAGCCTGTGGATTCGGACAGCCCGTTTTCGATAAAAGCCTATGATAAAAATGGGGGTCTATAAATGAAGACGCTCTTACAAATGGCGGTGATCGGATTATTGTGTGCGCCAGTCCTGAGTCATGCTAGAGAGCTTTTATGGGGAGATACCCATGTGCATACATCAAACTCGTTTGATGCCTTTCCTCGCGGCAACCAATCGGCTGATGTTGACACAGCTTATCGCTACGCAAAGGGCCTGCCGGTGGTGCATCCCTATCATAGAGCAAGAATCCGCATTCAAGAGAAACTCGACTTTTTAGTCATTGCTGATCATGCAGAGTTTTTAGGAGTAATGCGTACTGTTTACAATTCGGGTATTCCCGAGGACTCGCTTAATAGCGAAGAATTGAAGCAAAAAGACAGCATGGAAAAGCTGATTCGTGAATCTATCGACAGTAATACCTTTTACAGGGTGATGATGAGAATCGCCAAACTGTACGATGGCGACCCAGTTAATTCAGCTAAAAACACGCATCTCTATCAGGATGTGATCCCCAATTCGCGACTTATGGCGCGCACCGCATGGGAAGAGGCGGCAGATCTTGCCGACAAGCACAACGTACCCGGAAAGTTTACCGCCATGATCGGCTGGGAATGGAGCCCGATCCCCGGTGGTGCCAATTTGCATCGCGTGGTATTTACCGATGCTGATGCTCAGACAGCTAAAACCTTTCGTCCCTTCGATACAGGCGACAGTCCTTATCCACAGGATCTGTGGAACTGGTTAGAAGATGTAAGTGAAAGCACCAATGCTGAGTTCATTGCCATTCCACACAATTCCAATATTTCAAAAGGCTATATGTTTCCCGAGACCACTATCAGGGACGAGCCGGTTGATGCGGAATATGCCAGGCTTCGAGCCAAATGGGAGCCAGTAGCTGAAGTCACCCAAATCAAAGGCGATAGCGAGACTATTTCTAGCTTGTCACCGAATGATGAGTTTGCCGATTTTGAAACCTACGCCTATCACATTCAGGCTAAAAACGAGGGCTATAACGCGCTTAAAGGAGATTACTTGCGCAGTGGGTTGCGACGCGGTCTCAAGTTGGAGCAAGCGCTAGGTACCAACCCCTATAAGCTTGGCATGATTGGTTCTACAGATGCACATACCGGCATGGCTTCGGCAGAAGAGCAAAACTTTCACGGCAAGATGGCAAGGGATGGTACGCCAGAGAGAAAACTAATAAACCCTGACCGACCTGATGCGACCAGCGGCTGGGCGATGGCAGCTCAGGGGTTGGCGGCAGTCTGGGCAGATTACAATGATCGCTCCTCAATCATGCAGGCATTTAAGCGTCGTGAGGTTTATGCCACCAGTGGACCGCGTATCTATTTGCGGGTGTTTGGCGGCTGGGATTTCAACAAGCGAGACCTCAATCATAAACGCTATCCTGAAAATGGCTATGCCAAGGGCGTGCCAATGGGTGGCGATCTTCCTGAGCGTAAAGGTACCAAATCGCCTAGCTTTTTGATTCACGCAGGCAGTGATTCCCAAGGCGCTAACCTTGATCGGGTACAGGTGATCAAAGGCTGGGTTGATTCACAAGGCCAGTCATTTGAGAGGGTGTATGACGTAGCCTGGGCCGGCGAAGATCGTTTGGGTGCAGGTAACAAGCTAGCGGCAATTGGCAGTACGGTTAATTTACAAACTGCTACCTATACAAATTCTATCGGTGCTCCACTTATTTCGACAGTTTGGCGAGACCCTGATTTTAACGCTGAACTATCAGCTTTTTATTATGTTCGAGTTATTGAAATCCCAACCCCAAGGCACGCATTGGCCGACGCGCTGGCACTGGGCATGGATGCGCCTGATCGAGGCCCTGCGGTAATCCAGGAGCGCGCATATTCCTCACCGATCTGGTACGCCCCATAAATGACTCTGTAGTGGCTACCACCAGAGTGCTACCAAATAATTAACAATAACAATAGAGAAAATGACAATGAAAGCTATTTCGACCCTCCTCAAGTTTGCGGTTTTGACTGTGTTGCTGGCAGTAAACCTTAATGCCTACGCGAAAATCACTGGTTCTGCCTTCCCAGATTTAAACTCTAATCCCGCAGTAACTGGTGTCGATGCTGAAAAGATCGCAGCTCTTGAGTCGCGCATGCGCCAATTTGTGGCCGAAGGTGACAGCATGGGCATTGCGACACTGCTGGTGCGTAATGGCACAGTGGCCAGTTACACGCAGGCTGGTGTGCGTGACCTGCTTAATGGAGAGCCTATTACTCAGGAGAGCATTTATCGTATTTACTCTATGAGCAAGCCAATAACCGGTGTCGCAATGATGATGTTGCTTGAACAGGGTGCATTTACTTTGGATGATCCAGTGGCCAAGTTTATTCCGGAGTTTGAGGGCCTTAAAGTGGTCAAGAGCTATGATCTCGAAGGCAATATAGAGTTAGAGCCCCTGGAGCGCCAGCCAACTATCCGCGAACTTATGAGTCACACTGCTGGGTTTGGTTATGGTCTCAGAGGTGCTGATCCAAGTAATGTGCAGTTCAGAAAAAAAGGCGTGTTGGCTTCACCAGATTTACAAGCGCTGGTGGATAGGGTAGCCACGATTCCGCTTATGCATCAACCGGGTACGGCCTGGGCTTACTCGGTATCAGTAGATTTGCAGGGCGCAATCATTGAGCGTATTTCCGGGATGAGCTTGGGTGAGTTTTTTCAGTCAAAAATATTTAAGCCATTGGGTATGGTCGATACGGCATTCTATGTCCCAGCAGAGAAAGCAGAGCGGCTTGCTGATGTTTTTGCCTACCATCCAGTTACAAAAAACTTTCAAACACTGCCATTTGCAGAGCCGCAGTTTAATGTTTTGGGGGATGTCTCGTACCGCAAAGAAACACGGGGCATGGAGTCAGGCGGTGGTGGCTTAGTGTCTACCATGGCTGATTATGCTCGCTTTTGCCAAATGATGCTCAACGGCGGGGAGCTTAATGGTGCGCGAATTCTAAGCAAACAAAGCATAGATTTAATGGTTAAAAATGTGCTGACAGATTCGCAAAAAATAAACTCAAACGGCAATTTGAATGAATCAACCAGTCAGCGAGTTGGCTTTGGATTGAACTTTGGTCTCTTTATGGGAGAGGCATCTGAGACATCAGGCTATGGTGATGGTTCTTATTTTTGGGGTGGGGCAGCGTCCACTTGGTTTTGGATTGACCCAAAGAATGATCTGTTTTTTATTGGCATGGTGCAGCAGTTTCCAAAGCCACCACCAGCGGTAAATCCGGACTTTAGAAAAACTTCTCAACAGTTTGTTTATGACGCATTGACGGACTAATCACTGGTTGCAAAATATTTTGTATTATATAAGTTGTATAATAAAGGCCTGTGTATTATAGTAAAGCTATAACTGAGATTTTAGCAGCGCACCGAAGCTTTTAAGAAAACTATATAAGAGGAACCACCAATGAATCAGCAAAGCGCACATCAGGTAAATCGTATAATCCACGACGCAGATAGTCATATTTCGGAGTACGACGGTTGGATCGAAGGCTATGCCTCCGAGTATGTCAGAGCTAATTTAGACGAGCCGTTTTTCAGAGTTGAAAAGGTTCCACAGCTCAAGCCACTGGTGGATCAGGCCCATAATCGCCTCGCCGGTAATGACCCTGCCATGACAGAGCATCTGAAATCAGATATTTTTGGTAGTGAGGGCAAGCGCAATATTATCGGCGCCTATGGTGCGGTGAATAATATCGAACGCACTGATGCATTGGATATCGCCGGAATTAGCAAGCAGCTGGTATTCCCAGGTTTGGTGTTTGTTTCCCGTTTTGCCCGATCTAACGACGAAAAGGTTGTATGGGGTGGCTGTGGTGCCATGAATAGAGCTATGGTCGACTTCTGCTCCAGCGATAGCGACCGACTGCAAGCGGTGGGATATCTGTCGTTAAGAGATCCAGCTAAGGCTCTGCAGGAGGCTAAAAAAGCTATCAAGATGGGTATTAAAGCTTTCTGGATGACATCGGATGCAGTAGATGGTCGTGCACCATCGCATATTGCATATGACCCGATTTGGGCCGTGTTACAAGAAGCAGGTGTGCCAATTACATTGCATATTGGCAGTGGCGGGAAATTGACCGATGACTATCGCAACACTGGTGTAAAGCGAGAATTGGCCCCCGAATCAATGAATATTGAAACCACTTCGCCCAAAGATTTGCCGGTTTTACACCATTCGATTGAGCGCTGGCTGACCTGCATGATCTATGACGGTGTGCTTGAGCGCTTTCCTAAACTTAAAATAGGTTTAGTCGAATTAGGCTCAAATTGGTTGCCGGCTTGTATGGCAAACCTGGATATAGGTGCAGCTGAATTGGGCAGATTTGATCTGGGCCTAAGAAAGCTATCACTCAAGCCCTCTGAATATATGCAACGCCAAGTAAGAGCTACGCCAATGCATTTTGAAGATGCCGGCTGGGCTCTGCGCAATTTGGGCAAAGACATGTTGATGTTTAATACAGATTACCCACATCCAGAAGGTGGCAAAGATCCGTTTGGGGACTTCGAGCGCAGTCTCGACGCCGTGCAGGCAACACCAGAAGAGTTGGATAATTTCTATTCGAAGAATTTTGAAGATCTTTTGGGCCTCTAACTGCCTCTTTGCAGCCAACAGAAAACGGCTGTGCCAGACTCATCAAAACCCCCACAAAGCAATTTGTGGGGGTTTTTTGTCATTAGCAGTCTGAGGGGGCGACGCTCTTACCTACGCAAGTTTTGCCTGTATATGGTTCAACCTCAGTGTGGCCAATTTTGCGGCGGTTGATCGAGTTTGAAGCTATGCACCTCAGCCCATATACTCTGGTTTATCAGATAATAGCCTGAGGCGTTAACGCAGTTATCAGGTATTAAAAATACTAGGGGGTAATTTTATGATTCAGGATATTTCCAGGTCTATAGAAGCCTGTGCAGCCTTTTACGGCGACGAGGCAGATGCAGTGCGCCAGTATCTTATCGAGGGTCAGCGACGCGCCCTGGCACTGCCTAATCGCGGTCCGCTACGTTTTAATGATGAGGGAGAAATTCATCAGGATATTCTCGATGCCTACTCAGCCTACGGCTTTTATATTTTTGAAAATGCATTGAGGCAGGAAGAGCTACAGGACCTTAAGGATGACCTGGATCGCATGCGCGACAATTTCCCCACCACCATGGGAGCAGTTACGGATGCCAAGGGTCGGCCAGCCCTGGGGGCAGACAATCAGGCCATGGCTCTGCAATGGGCCAGGCCATTATCTGACCCCCTGGGGGGCAGTCAGATTGCCAATGGTCGCCATCAGGTAAAGCTGTTTGAGCCCAAGCCGGCCGACAGTGCTCCTGAAGTTACCCCGGTTTATCTGGCGGGCTCTCTGCAGTACTCGCCCGCCTGTCTGCGCACCTATGGCCATCCCGGATTGCTAAAAATGGCCGAGGCCATCAATGGCGATGACTTCACACCTTTTCACGAGGGGCTGTTTATCAAAGATGCCGGGCTGGGTGCAGCGGTGTCCTGGCATCAGGATGGCGATACTCATTGGGACAATCCTGACTTTGATGAAGATATTCACGGCTTTAACTTTATGGGTCAGGTCTATGGCAGCACGGCGGTTAACGGCGTCTGGGTGGTGCCCGGCAGCCATAAGCAGGGGCGCCTGGATATAGTTAAAATGGTTGAGGAGGCAGGCACAGAGCGCCTGCCCGAGGCTCTGCCCATTGTCTGCAACCCGGGAGATGTGGTGATTAACAACCGGCAGTTATTACATGGCTCTTTTGCTAACACAGGGTTTGAAACCCGGGTTTCAGTTAACTTTGGGTTTCACCGTCGCTCCTCAGTACTCAACGTCCGTGGCGCTGGTATTCATGCAGAGGCAACTACCTTTGATGATGCCTTTATCAAAGAGCGCTCCAGACTGATAGGGCTGGCCATTTCAGCGCGACAGCAGCGTTTTCCCGATGAGCAACCCTATGAGTACGCTCCCGATATCGCGGCAGGACAACGGCCGGTGTGGGATGATAGTCAACTGGCTTTACTGAAGGACTACAATCTGATGGATCTGAGTATCTGACACCTGGCGCTGGGAGCACAAAATGATTAAAAAAGTATTTGGTATTAGTGTTGCGGTAATGCTGCTGGTCGCAGGCTCTCTATGGTTGGTTTTTAGCGATAAGATTGCCCGGGTTCAGGTTGTCAGCAGCCTGTTTACCGGTGCAGAGCAGATAGATAACTTTAATCGCATGCATAAGATGTTCCCGGTGACCACTATGCCTGCTGCCGAGCAGCCCTACAGCTTTCCAGTGGCGCAACCGGTGCCGCTGCCAGCTGAGTTTAGCTTCAGGGAAGAGCAGGTAGAGACGGAGGAGTTTCTGGCCCGCACTGATACTGGCGCAGTGCTGGTGGTTAAGGACGGCGCCATTCAGTTTGAGCAGTACTGGCGCACCGGAGGGCAGCGCCAAACCTGGCTGTCGATGTCGGTGGCTAAAAGTTTTATCTCCGCTCTGGTTGGTATTGCTGTAGATCAGGGTCATATTCGCAGTATTGCCGATGCGGTTACTGACTATGCCCCGGAGCTGACAGGCTCGGCCTATGACAATGTGCCCATTAAAGATATTTTGCAGATGTCCTCCGGCGCCTCCTGGAACGAAGACTACGGCGATCCAGAGTCCGATATCAACCGCTTTGGGCAGATCTTTGCCTTGGGTGGCTCTATGAACAGATTCGCTGCCACATTGATCAGAGAGATGGAGCCGGGCACCTTTAATCGCTACAACAGCACAGATACTCAGGTACTGGGCTTGCTGTTGACCAGAGCTACTGGTCAGACTGTCACTGAATATATGATCGAAAATCTATGGCAGCCCATGGGAGCAGAAACCACAGGCTACTGGCTGACAGATTTAGAGAATATGGAAATGGCTTTTGGCGGGCTGAATATCAGCGCCCGCGACTACGCCAAACTGGGTGAATTATATCGTCTGGGTGGTCTGTTTAATGGGCATCAGATAGTGCCTGCAGACTGGGTCGCCGCATCCATTGTCCCGGATGCTCCCCATCTGATTCCCGGTGATAACCCGGCCTCAGACTGGCCACTGGGCTACGGTTACCAGTGGTGGATTCCCGATGGTAGCGTCGGTGAGTTTATGGCTATTGGTGTTTACAATCAGTTTATCTATGTGGCGCCAGAGTCCAATACAGTCATTGTAAAGCTATCGGCCAATAGTGCCTATGGCACCCCGGAGGATGAGGGTGCCTCCAGCGAGTTTGAGTCTTTAGAGTTTTTCCGCGCTATTGTGAGTCAACAGTAAGCACTGGGCATAGCCGCAACCGGACTATGGGTTGGCCCTAATAAAATCAGCCAATTTTCCGGATAGCTCCTCGGCTTTTTGCCATTGGAAAAAATGACCGCCACCAATATTGGTATGAGGTTGCCCGCTGGTACCTGGTACCTTCTTCAGCCACTGTTTTTCGAAGCCATCGGTGACAGGATCATTGCCAGCACCCACACAGAGAAATGGCTTTTTAAACTTGGCAAAAAACTCCCAAGCTTTTTTCTGTGCCTCCAGTGACTGATCTGGAATGGTGGGAACCTGGCTGGGCATAGCCCTTGTCGCCATTTTATAGGCCGGGGTTGGGAAGGGGGCCTCATAGGCTTTGGTTAACTGGGTGCGGAAAGGAGATATATCTCGCAAGCCTATATAGCCTGTAAACAGCTCGAGCATAATCGATAGTTTGTTGCGTCGCTCCATCATAGAGGAGGCAATAATGCCTGCTGGTACATCCGGGTTTTCCCAGGTGTATTTTTGCCAATAGGCAAACTGATCGACACCAGAGTCTTTGCTTATACCCTTCATTTTACTCAGCTGTTTCATCATTGAAAAAAGATTGAGCTTTATGGGGCTGGCGCGAAAAGCCTTAACCCTATTGATGACACTTTGAGGCACATCAGGGTTGTAGGGCAAGCTGGTATTACCAATGGCTACGCGATCAAAACGATCGCCATTGTCGGCAACCATTCGCAAGCCAATCAAACCGCCCCAGTCCTGGCCAAAAAAGGTCAGATTGGTAAAGTCATTTTTTACCAGCCATTGGTTCATCCAGTCCACCTGGCGTTGATAGCTGTAGTCTTCTCTGGCTGCTGGCTTATCAGACTTTCCATAACCAGGCAGGTCTGGCGCTATCACTCTTATACCTGCTTTAACCAGATAGGGAATCATGCGTGCGTAAAGGTAACTCCATACTGGCTGCCCATGCATGCAAAGAATCACTGGCCCATCTTTTGGACCCTCATCTATGTGGTGGATTCTGAGATCAGTACCATCATGAGTCTGTACCACTGTGTAATGGGGCTCAAATGGGTAATCTTTGAGATTGGCAAAACGGCTATCTGGTGTTCTTAGAATTCTCATTGGGCTGCCTGAAGACGTTATTTAGGCAGCATAATACCAGAATTGACAGTATTGATGCCAATAGATTTTCGCAGCTACTGATTTTGAGGGGAAACCGGACGCAAACCTCTCCAGCTTAGCTGATAAATAGGGGCCCCCATGGCATTCATCACCGGGCGGATACGGTTGAAAAGTCGGCGATACTGATAAAATGGCACCCAGGGAAATAGATGGTGCACAGCATGGTAGTTCTGATAGCCCCACAGCACAGTTGTCAGATGGGAAAGGGGGCCGGGAATCAGAATAATCGAGGTGTTCAGATATCGCTCGGCGACTGTGTGAGGTCGGTGAACAATATAGGCAAACAGATAGACCAGTATAAAGGTGCCAGCTAGACCACTAGCGACCAGAGCAATCAAACCCTCGACCCAGCGCCCCTGAATGCTTGCATCGCCAAAGGCAGACAACAGAGCAAAGGGCAGGGCGCGCAGCCCAATAGCCATTGCAATTTCCAGCATCAGGATAAGATTCTGTCTGGCAGGAGCCTGATCCCAGCGGTCGGCCATATAAGTTGTGTATTGTCCCGCAATCGCGGTCCAGCAAGACTTCAACATAGAGCCAACCGAGCTGACAACATGCGCCGCGTATTGATCCGGATCTCTGTTGCCATTGTTGGCATTGCGATGATGTTTAAGATGCTCGTGGCGATGAGCAACCAGTCCGGTAAGGAGAATTGTGGCTGCCAGATAACCCATGCCATCATTGAGCCAGCGCAGAGACTTGATATTGCCGCTGATGCAATAGTGCACTGCCTCGTGCAGTACCGTGTAGGCGGCATAGATCAGCATGGCCATCAGAGGAACCGCTAGTAGCAGAGATAATTGCTTAAACATCACCAGAAACAGCAGGGCCCAATAGCCTGTAAAAGCCACCAGTCCAAGAACTACAGTAGGCCAGGCTATGGCATACCGATACTCCCGAGCGCAGCCCAAAGCCTGTTGGTTTAATTCTGCCTTTTGCTGTGAATTTAAAATTTCCATGGCACCTATCCTAATGAGATATTACTAGCCATACTTACCATAATGCGACAGCAAGCTGACATTTTATGACAGCGCCAGATTTGGCGGTGTTTAAGGCTTTCTGACCAACCCCATATGCACAAAGCGGTAGACTAGATGGGTGGTTTCTGGGATATTCATTAATCCGCAAAAACTATAATAAAGAGTCCCATTTATGTCTGAACGAATTCCAAGAGATAGCGCCAATGATTACACCGAAGAAATGGCTCAAAATCGCCGTGATTTTATCCGTGAGAAAACATCCACCTCACTGAATCACGTTGGTCACTACTCTGTTAATCCTGAAAGCACTGCCGGCAATATTGAAAATTTTATCGGTGTGGCGCAGGTGCCCATGGGGCTGGTTGGGCCACTGCTAGTCAATGGTGAGCATGCCTCAGGTGAATTTTATATGCCCATGGCCACCAGTGAAGGGACATTGATTGCAAGCTACAATCGCGGGGCGCGACTGCTGCGCGAATCTGGTGGTGCCAAGGTCACTGTGGTTGACGATGCCATGCAAAGGGCCCCGGTGTTTGTATTTGAAGATGCCCGTCAGGCTCGAGACTTTGGTGTCTGGGTAGAGGAAAACTTCGACCAGATTGCCGCCCAGGCTGAAACCACTACCAGATCTGGCAAGCTGCGCAATATTCAGCAGTTTGCCGCCGCCCGCATGCGCTACCTGCGATTTAATTACACCACTGGTGATGCAGCGGGACAAAATATGGTGGGCAAGGCCACCTTTGTCGCCTGCGAATGGATTATGGCCAACTATCCAGGCATCCAGCGTTATATGCTTTCCGGCGCCATGGATACAGACAAAAAGCACTCTCAGCTCAATACATTGCATACCAGAGGTAAGCGTGTGATCGCCGAGGTGACCATCCCCGCTGAGCTGTTGCAAAAGACCATGAATATCTCTGCTGAGGCTCTGTACAAGGCCAGATCCATCAATCAGGTAGGTTCATTTATGGCCGGTTCAAACAATACCGGTGCCCATTCTGCCAATGGTATTACCGCGGCATTTATTGCTACCGGCCAGGATGTGGCCAATGTGGCTGAGTCCTCGGCGGCCGTGGTGTTTGCGGATATTGATGCAGAGGGCAACTACTATCTGTCGATCACAATTCCCTCACTGATTATTGCGACTTTTGGAGGTGGTACAGGCCTGGCGACACAGCAGGAGTGCCTTAAGATGATTGGTTGCGACGGCCCGGGCAAGGTGCACAAGTTGGCGGAGATTATCGGTGCCACCGTGCTGGCAGGGGAGGTGTCACTGATGAGTGCGGTGCTGGCCGGCGACTGGGTAACCAGCCATGATGCGCTCGGACGTAACCGTTAATTAGTGCACATAAACACAGTACCCTATAGTCAATAATTGTTTTATTGGCCAGAGCAAAAGGTTCTACTATGTTGCAACCTGCCACAGAGCGGGATCAAATAATAATAGGAGTGAATATGGACAAGTCATTACATCTGCCATTGATTGCAACCCTGTGCGCCGCAGTGTTTGTCAGCGCTTGCAGTGGTCCGGATATGCCTGCTGAGGGTTCTGTGGAGAGCGCTGCCAAGAGCGCTGGGGCGACTGTTGCCTCTGCTGTCCCCCCAGGCAGCTGCGACCAGTACGATGAAAATGGCACCGCACTGTTCGGTGACCTTCATGTTCACACCAGCTTCTCCTTTGATGCCGCCGCTATCAGCACTGGCGCGACGCCACAGGATGCCCATAACTACGCCCGTGGTGGCGAGATTCCGTTTTTTCCAGTCAATGCTGAGGGTGAGGCGACAGGGCGGATCAAGATTGATCGTCCCCTGGATTTTCTGGCCGTAACCGATCATGGGGAGTTCCTCGGCGAACGCGCCCTGTGCAGCACCGAGGGTTCGCCGGTCTACAATACCGAGTTCTGTGTTGGCTATCGCTCTGATCAGCGCACCGGCATGATGATGCTGGGTACAGTTATCACCACCGAAACCCCAGCCCGTATTCCTGAAATCTGTGGTGCAGATGGTTCATTGTGCCGAGACTTTGCCCAGTCTCCCTGGGAGACTATTCAGGCAACCTCCAATGCTAATAATCAGCCCTGTGAGTTCACCAGCTTTGTCGCCTACGAGTACACAGGCACACCTGGCACCAGTAATTATCATCGCAATGTTATTTTTAGAAATGACTCAGTGCCCCCATTGCCGGTGAGCTATATAGATGCGCCCATAGACAGCAAGCTGTGGACTGAGCTGGACGCAGTCTGCGACCCACAGGCTGGCTGTGACTACCTGACCATTCCCCATAACTCCAATCTGGCCAATGGCCGCATGGCCCCCTATATGCAGCTAGAGGATACAGATGCGGCCAAGGTTGCCTATGCCCAGTCGCGGCTTAAGCGCGAGCCAATTATGGAAATCTTCCAGCACAAAGGTAATTCAGAATGCATCAATGGTCTGAGCACTGTCTTTGGTGCGCCAGATGAGCTGTGCAATATTGAAGCCGTGCGCCGCATGGGTGAAAACAAAACCTATGCCACCCGGGATATGTCAGCGGAAGGGCTGGTGGTGGGGCAGGCCTCCGAAGTGACCGCCGAATGTGAAGACGGCCTCAATGGCAGCAATGGTATGCTCGGCGCCGGCTGTGTGCATGCTACAGATTTCCAGCGTTCAGCACTGTTGGTGGGGCTAAAAGAAGAACAGAAGATTGGCTTAAACCCGGTTAAGTTGGGAGTTATTGCGGCAACAGATACCCATTCTGCCAATCCCGGCGGTCTGGTTGAATCCAACTGGGACGGTGCAGTAACCGGTGAATCAACGCCCGAGGAGCGTCTGCGGCCCGGCCTTCTGACCAGTGGTATTGATGGCAATCCAGGTGGTTTGGCTGGGGTCTGGGCCAAAGAAAATACCCGTGATGCTATTTTTGATGCGATGTTGCGCAAAGAAGTATTTGGCACCTCGGGGCCGAGAATTCGCCCGCGACTGTTTGCTGGCTGGAATCTGGATCAGGGTCTCTGCGATGCCCCTGATATGGTTGAACAAGCCTATGCCAGTGGCGTGCCCATGGGCGGTGATTTAACGGCCACAGAGACTGGGGCTAAACCCAGGATTTTAGCCTATGCAGTCAAAGACCCTGAGGGCCTTAAACTGCAGGATTTACATCTGATTAAGGGCTGGATTGATAACGATGGCAAAATGAATACTCAGGTATTGTCTGTAGCCTCAGACGAGAGTGGCGCCGATAGTCTCTGCGCGGTTTACACCGACAATGACTTTGACCCGGCGCAATCTGCCTACTACTATCTCAGAGCCGTCGAGCCAGAGACCGCGCGCTGGCACAGTTACGACTGTGCAGCCATAGCCGAAGCCGGCCGCCCTGAGGTGTGCAGCAATGGCGCTTACCCGGAAACCATTCGCGAAATGGCCTGGACCTCACCTATTTGGTATCAGGGGAGGTGACCCATTTAACTCATGGGTTGATTATTCAATAAAGAATTAAAGTAGCCTTTAAGCTTCTACTGGTTGTTCTCATACTCCGTGAGAAAAAAATAATACTAAATGGGTTTTCGGGAGCTTATCAATTGTTCAATAAATCAATTTTGCTGTTGCTATTGCTCAGCCAAATCTCCTGTGGGGGTGGCTCTGGTAATAGTAACTCTAATGCCAACACTGGTGGCCCTATCGATTCTCCTGTAGGTGCCGATGAACAACCTGTTATCAGCAGTTTCACATTTCTCAAGGCCAATAACCCTGTCTTGGAATCTGATATTACTCTATCTATCAAGGGTCAAAATATCACTGGCCGAGTTGTTTCAAACAGTCCAGTGGATAGTCTGGTTGCCACGGTTGAGCATGAGGGTTCAAGCCTATCTGTGGCTGATATCGGCCAGACTAGCGGCAGCACAGAGAATGATTTCACTGATCTGGTGACCTATACAGTGACCACTGCTGATGGCCGAGAGTCTGACTACAGAGTGGATTTAATGAAATTTACCGGTCTGCCCATTATTTATTTACAGACTGATGACAATCTCGCTATTGAATCCAAAGAGGACTATGTCGAAGGCACTATTGTGGTTGATGGTGGCCGAGAATTTGCCGGACTGGCAGAGACAAGCATGAAGATCAGGGGTCGCGGAAATTCGACCTGGGGTCTTCATCCTAAAAAACCTTATCAAATGAAGATGAGCGACTCAGCCGAATTTCTCGGCATGCCCAAAGATAAAAAATGGTTATTTCTGGCCGAGTACTCAGACAAGACTATGCTGCGAAATACCATAGCATTTGAGATGGGGCATCTCAGCAGCCTAGACTGGACCCCCAAGCATCAATTTGCCGAGGTCTACCTTAATCAGGAATACAACGGCACCTACAATATCACTCAGAAAGTTGAAGAAGATGGCGATCGGGTGGATATTGGTGATGATGGTTATCTGCTAGAGATAGATCAACCAGAGAGGCTGGATGCTGATGATGTGTTCTTTAACACCGAGCAGTTTTTAATCAATATTAAATCGCCCGACCTGAATTGGGATGACAGTCAATATGTCTATATTAAGCAGCTTATCAATGATTTTGAGACTACGCTTTACAGCAATAACTTTGCTCACCCGGATAGTGGCTATGCCCAGCATATTGATATAGAGAGCTTTATCGACTGGTATCTGATTAGCGAGATTGTCAAAAATCAAGACTCACAGTCGTTTTCGAGTATTTTCATGCATGTGATTCCCGGTGAGAAAATCAAGATGGGACCGCTGTGGGATTTTGATCTGGCCTTCGGCAATGTTGACTATTCGGACAGTCGCTACCCGGAAGGTTTTTGGGTCAAGTATCACCCCTGGTACCAAAGGCTATTTGATGATCCAGCTTTTGTCGCACAGGTAAAAAGCCGCTTTGCCTTTTATCGCGCCAACCAGGATTTAATTCTGCAAAAGATTGATAGCTATGCCGCTAAGCTCACCTATGCCCAGGAAGAGAATAATAATAGATGGCAGACTCTGGGTAAGTATGTGTGGCCCAACCCAGTCTATTTCGACAGCTATGAAGAAGAGGTTGCCCATCTAAATTCCTGGTACAACCAGAGAATGGATTGGCTCGAAGAGGCTTACGAAAGCCTCTAGAGAGCAGAATTCTCGGCAATAATTGCCATCATCCTATGGGCTGTCTCATGGCCGGAATTTTGATTCTGGCCAGTGACAAAACGCCGCTCATCATCCACCACCACATGGGTCGCAAAAAAATCAATCAGCTTGGTCTCACTCTCAAAGAGTGCGCCGGCCTTGCGCAGCTCAGCCTCTGGGTGCTGAGGAGTGATCTCAATACCCAGTTGCTTGATCTGTTTGTCGGTAACTCCGGTCATGCGTCGACCAGCAATTAGCTTATTGCCATCCTTATCAAGCGCATTAATTAACCCCAGAGCGCCATGACATACAGAGCCGATAATAGGGGTCTCGGCATAATAGGCTGCGGATATTTTTTCAGCCAACACCTCGGAGTAACCGAGATCATAGGCCGCGCCCCAGCCACCGGACAGAAAAATGGCATCATAGGCGCTGAAATCTACATCATCTATCAGCAGCGAGTTATTCACCTTGGCCTGGAGTATAGGGTCTGCCATATAGCGTTCATCTTCTGGTGTTCTGATCACCCGACCCAGAGTCTGGGGGTCAACTGGAATCTGACCACCTTTGATGCTTGCAACGTCCACCTGCATACCCGCATCAGTAAAGCCGTAGTAGGGGTGGGTCATTTCAGACGCCATAACACCTGTTGGCTTACCTTCGCTGTCGCCGGGGGCACCGAGCACCCCATGACTGGTAGTGATTACCAGTGCACGCTTGCCGGGCAACTGATAGGTTTCTCCGTGATACTCAGGGTGCAGCCCAAAAGCCTGCAGAATGGACGGCAAGGCCAGTGCAAGAAATACAGCGACAGCTGCACCCCATTTTACAATACCTATAATTCTGCTGCTCATACCCCATCCTCCAAATACGCTAATAATTGACCTGTGCTAACCACGGGCTCTACAATATGACATGTAATATGCCAATAGTGTCAAAAAATTAATCTAATCGCAACTGCTCGGTCGTAACAGACTGCAGGGGTTCAGTCTCAGGCTGACCTAAAGCATAACAACAACAAGGCTGGGCCGGACCCAGATCCACCGCAGGGCAAACCTATGAAATATCTAATTTTTAGCCTGGCGCTGATGCTGTCTGCAGTCTCTCAGGCGGAGTACAGCCGCAGTTTTCTCGACGCCCACCCTCTGCAAATAGCCGAGGTAAATGGTATTGAAATAGCCTACCGCACCGTGGGCCAGGGGGCAGATAAACCCAAGTTAGTCGTGATTATGGGGTTGGGCGGTTCCAATGTAGCCTGGGGCGATACGCTTATCAGAGGGCTGGCCGATGCGGGCTATGAGGTTCTTATGTTTGATAACCGCGACACCGGAGCCTCTACCCGCTTTGATCACTGGGGACAGCCCACCCTGTGGCTGCAGCTAATCAAGCACCGGCTTAACCTGCCGGTCAATGCGCCTTACTCTCTGGATGATATGGCCGCTGATGCGGTTGGCTTGATGGACGTCCTGGGCTATCAGGATGGTCATATTATCGGCACCTCCATGGGCGGCATGATTGCGCAGATAGTGGCAGCCAAATATCCCCAGCGCACCCGCAGCCTGATTTCCATTATGTCCACCACTGGCGCCAGGCATCTGCCACCACCTACCAGCCTGGCCGAAAATCGCCTGCGCAATCTTGCTGAGGGAGAGGCGCAAGAGGACAGAGAGGCGGCTATCAGGGCCAGAGGATTTTATCCAGGGTCCATGCCTCGGCATCTTATGGCGGTGTTTAAGGTTGGCGATCGCTCAGCAGAGGTGGCGACCATAGAGGCGGATACCCTGGTTATCCATGGCGCAGACGATGGCCTGATACCACCTGCCCATGGCGAGCACACAGCAGAGCTAATTCCCTCGGCGCGCTATGTTATTTTTGACAACATGGGTCACAACCTGCCCAGCGAGATAATGCCAGACCTACTGGCCAATATGACCAGCCATATCAACCGTGTGGAGTCCAGCGCAGCTGGGGCAGGGATCTAGGGCTGCTCCAGCAATGCCAGTGCTGCAATGCAGCGCTCAACAGTTTGATGCCTGGCTTTGACTGCTTTAAGAATCTGCGGCTTCATAGCACTGTATTCCTCTACCAGACCCGCCAGCTCTCTCTCACTCTGTGCTGTGCACTCGCCAGGTAGCATATTGCTGGCAAAGGATCGGGTCAGGCCAAGATCACTGCCCTGATTGAGTACAGGTATCTGCGCCAGTATTCTCGCTTTGTAGGGTACCTCCAATGCAGCCTGCTCCGGTGGGAATAGTCCGTACATAACATAGCGCAACGTCGACAGCTTTAACTTGTCCGGGTTATCTGTAAGCACCGCAAACCATTTCGCTTTTATCTGTGGATCTGGCTGCAAAGTTTCGGAGTAGATAGCGTACTTAACTCCATTGTCCGAATTGTCGCGGAGTTTTTCGTCTCTGAGCAGGGCCATGTAGTCTGCATACTGATAGCGATTTAAGCTGGCTATAATCTCCCAGCGCTTATCCTGGTCAATGGTCAGGCCATCAAAGGTTGTTTCGCCCTGCAAAATCTGCCGCAGATTAGCTAGATGGGCGGGGTTTTTGCTGAGTTCAACATAGTTGCTGTACCAGTATTTCTGCAAATCGGAGCCGGGTTCAGCGCTGCTCAGTAGCTGGTAATGCATGTTTTCAACCTCAGCATAGATCGGGTTAAAGTCCGCAATTTCCAGTCTGGTGGCTGTAGACAGATAGTCCAGTGCCTTGAACAGTCCAGCACCTATGGCGCGGGCCACATTGTAATCTGACTCACCAGTAATATTGGTCATGGCAAACTCTACAAAGGTAGCGGCACTGAGCTTAGCATCGGAGACACTGTCGATCAGACTCTGCCACAGCATTAGACGCATCATGCTGCTGTCCACAGCATTGATGTACTGTTTGGCCACCGCCAGAGAGTTCTCGTCCAGATCCACTTTCACATAGCCCCAATCCTCCTCGTTGGGGTACACCAAATCCGGGCAGCTTATGCCCACTGCCTCAGGTACCTCTGTGGTGGCGCCACTGTAGGTCACAGGCAGGACACTGGTTCGCGACAGCCCGTCCCCAGCGATATGGTAAAAACCAATCTGTACTCGCTGCTGTCGCAAAGTGGGGAAACCCTCCGGGGCTGTCTGATAAATACCCAGCTGGCTGATCTTGTTATTCGCACATTGATAATCGACCCTGATGCTATTCAGGCCAGCCTGGTAGAGCCAGTCCTGAGTCCACTGGGTCAGATCCATGTCTGCGGCCTTGCCCAGCTCGCCAATAAAGTCATCCAGGTCAGTATTTTTATAGGAGAACCTTTTCAGGTAATTGCTGACGCCGATACGAAAATTTTCCTCGCCCAGATAGTAGGGCAGCTGCTTTAAGACAGAGGCTCCCTTGCCATAGGTAATGCCATCAAAATTGGTCATGGCCTCACCGGTGGAGGCCACGGATAATTCTATGGGGTGAGTGTTAACCGAGTCATCAGTGCGATAGGCCCACTGCTTGGTACGAGAGTAAAACACCTCCCAGACCATATCAAAATCACTTGCCTTGGACAGTGCCAGATTAGCCATGTAAGTGGCAAAGCTCTCATTTAGCCACAGGCCATTCCACCAGCGCATGGTTACCAGATCACCAAACCACATATGGGCCATCTCATGGGCAATCACATTAGCCAGACGCATTTTTGCCAATGTGGATTTTTCGCTTTTGGCAATATAGGCCTCGTTAAAAGTCACGGCACCGACATTTTCCATAGCCCCGGCATTAAAGTCAGGAACAATAATCTGGTCATACTTACCGAACGGGTAGCGGATACCAAAGTAGTCATTAAAGAAAGCAAAGCTCTGTTTGGTGGGAATAAACCACTCATCAGTTTTAACATACTGGGCCAGGCTTTGACGGGCAAAAAGACGCAGGGGAATATCTTCGAATTGGTCTTCCCAGACAGCATAATTACCTGCATGCAGCGAAAATATATAGGACGAGAAAATTGCTGATCTAGCAAAGGTCCAGTGATTTTTATCTCCCATCTGCTCAATGCTGGTCTCACGGGTGGCGCTGATCACCTGCCAGTCTCTGGGTGCGCTTACCTGCAGGCTATAGCTGGCTTTTAGGTCTGGCTGATCAAAGTGCGGAAACAGACGGTTGGCATCATAGGGTTCGAAGTCGGTAAAGAGATAGATGTCGCCATTTTCCGGATCAATAAATCGGTGCAGTCCGGATCCGTCATTGGAATAGGGGTGGCTGTAACTAATCACCAGGGTATTGCGACCCGCTGCCAGCTCAGTGGCGGGGATGCTGATAAACCATCTGTCATAGCTGAAGGGCACCGGCATCCCGTTTTTAGTAATGGAGTGAACAGTGCCCTGGCCCAGGTCAATACTGAGGTCATCCCGGTTGTCTGCAGCCAAGTCAAAGCTGATCTCAGTAACCCCGGAAAAAGATTCAGACTGCTTGTCCAGGTCAAACTGCAAACCGTAACTGACATTGCTGATTTGCTCAGCGCGCAGCTCCGCAGTCTGAGCATACAAAAACGCACTGACTTGACGCGGCTTAGCGGCGTTTAACGAGCTTTGACCACAGCCGGTGAGAGCAAAACAGATAGCCATGGCGCCGAGCCATAGTCGAGGTTGAGAGTAAATATATTTCATTCAGTGCCTCTAGTTTTTATTATTTTTAACAAGCCAATAGTCACTCTTTGCTAGCGCTTAAACTCTGTGGGTTTGTACTATCTACAGCCCATGCTGGTTTTTTTTGCGCGCTTTTTTTTCAGCTCGCCGGCGCTCTGTGTCTTGCTGCGCGGCGCTGCCAATATGTTTTTCGCCACGGGCTTTGGCCAGCTGCACCTGCTTTTGGCGCTGGGCAAACCGCTGTTTCTGCTCGTCACTGACCCTGTCGAAGCAGTGATGGCAGGAGAGGCCCTCCTGATAGCTGTCCAATGTTTTTTCCTGTTCGGTAATCGGCATGCGACAGGCGTGACACTGATCGTAGGAGCCGCGCTTGAGATCGTGATCAACAGCTACACGGTTATCAAACACAAAGCACTCTCCCTGCCAAAGAGTCTGATCCTTGGGCACCTCTTCAAGATACTTGAGAATGCCACCCTCGAGGTGATAGACCTCCTCAAAGCCTTGCTCTTTCATGTAGGCGGTAGACTTTTCGCAGCGAATACCACCGGTGCAAAACATGGCAATTTTTTTGGTCTTGGCGCGATCGATATTTTTATTTGCCCAGTCGGGGAATTCCCGAAAGCTGGTTGTCTTGGGATCTACCGCATTTTTAAAGGTGCCAATCTCCACCTCAT
>JAYPYO010000014.1:7015-45094 GCA_038135995.1 Porticoccaceae bacterium | reverse complement strand
CCTAAGCCATGTCCAAAGTAAAAGACACTTTATTGGAGCCTATTGTTGCCAATAACCCGGTTGCACTGCAGATCCTAGGTATCTGTTCTGCCCTAGCGGTAACCTCAAGCATGAAAGTAGCCTTTGTTATGTGCCTGGCACTGACAACGGTAGCCGCCTTTGCCAACCTGTTTGTCTCCATCATTCGCCACCATATCCCCAGCAGTATCCGCATTATTGTGCAGATGACCATTATTGCCTCGCTGGTAATTGTGGTGGATCAGGTATTGAAGGCTGTGGCTTACGATATCAGCAAGCAGCTGTCGGTATTTGTGGGTCTGATTATCACCAACTGTATTGTGATGGGTCGCGCTGAAGCCTTTGCCATGAAAAACCCGCCAATGGCGAGCTTTTATGATGGCATAGGCAATGGCTTGGGTTACAGCATGGTACTGATGGTAGTCGCATTTTTCCGCGAGCTGTTTGGCGCTGGCAAGCTGTGGGGCTACGAAGTCCTCAGCCTCACCACCGATGGTGGCTGGTATGTGGCTAACGGTATGATGTTAATGGCACCCAGCGCGTTCTTCTTGATCGGTTTGTTGATCTGGGTGATCCGTATCTACGATAAAAAGCAGGTGGAACAGCCAGACTTTAAAATCACTGCCAACAGTCGTCCGAGCGAGGTGGCCTAATGGAACATTATCTGAGTATTCTGGTTCGCTCGATTTTTATCGATAATATTGCCCTGAGCATGTTTCTGGGCATGTGTACCTTCCTGGCTCTGTCCAAGAAGATAGACGCGGCCATAGGTCTGGGTATAGCTGTGATCGTGGTGCAGACTATTACTGTGCCGGTTAACAACCTGCTGCTGAACTATCTGCTGGCCGATGGTGCACTGGCCTGGGCCGGCTTGCCCGACGTCGATCTGAGCTTCCTGATGTACCTGTGCTTTATCGGGGTTATTGCAGCCATGGTGCAGATTTTGGAAATGGTCCTCGACAAATATGTCCCCGCACTTTACAGCGCGCTGGGTGTGTTTCTGCCGCTGATCACAGTCAACTGTGCGATTTTAGGTGGCTCTCTGTTGATGGCAGAGCGTGGCTTTAATCTTGCCGAATCCGTGGTTTATGGTCTCGGGTCTGGTACCTCCTGGGCACTGGCTATCGCTGTGCTGGCGGGCATTCGTGAAAAGTTAAAATATAGTGATATTCCAGAAGGCCTACAGGGGCTGGGTATCGTATTTATTACCGTGGGTCTGATATCGCTGGGCTTTATGTCCTTCGGTGGTATTGATATCTAAGCAAGATCTGTAATAACGGAGAACGAACAGAGTATGAATACTGAAATTATTCTTGGCGTAGGCATGTTTACCACTGTGATTCTAGCGCTGGTGGCCTTTATTTTGGCTGCACGCAGCAAGCTGGTGTCCTCTGGTGATGTGAATATTGTGATCAATGGTGAGAAAACTATCACTGTTCCTGCGGGAGATAAGCTGCTGCAGACCTTATCCAATGCTGGCCTGTTTTTGCCCTCTGCTTGCGGTGGCGGTGGTAGCTGTGCCCAGTGCAAGTGTGTGATCACCGAAGGTGGTGGCTCTATGCTGCCCACCGAAGAGAGCCACTTTAATCGCCGCGAAGCCGCTGAGGGCTGGCGTCTTTCCTGTCAGGCTCCGGTTAAGCAGGATATGCATGTGCAGGTGCCCGAAGAGGTATTTGGTGTCAAACGCTGGGAATGTGAGGTTGAATCCAACCCTAATGTGGCCACCTTTATTAAAGAACTGACTCTAAAGCTGCCCGAGGGCGAAGATGTAAACTTCCGTGCCGGCGGCTATGTGCAGCTGGAATGTCCACCTCACCATATCAAGTACTCGGATTTTGATATTGAAGAAGAGTATCGCGGTGACTGGGAGCGTTTTGATTTCTTTAAGCATGAGTCGATTGTTGATGAGACGGTGATTCGTGCCTATTCAATGGCTAACTACCCGGATGAAAAGGGTGTGGTTAAGTTTAATATTCGTATCGCCACGCCACCTCCTGGCTCTACTGGCATTGTGCCCGGGCAGATGTCGTCCTATGTGTTTAGTCTAAAACCAGGGGATAAGATCCCGGTCTACGGCCCCTTTGGTGAGTTCTTTGCCAAGGACACCGACAACGAGATGATCTTTGTAGGCGGTGGTGCAGGTATGGCACCCATGCGCTCGCATATTTTTGATCAGCTCAAGCGCATTAAATCTGATCGCAAGATTAGCTTCTGGTATGGAGCGCGCTCATTGCGCGAGTGCTTCTACGATGACGAGTACGATGCACTGGCCGCAGAGAACGACAACTTCGATTGGCATCTGGCCCTATCTGATCCCCAGCCAGAAGATAACTGGGAAGGGCTCACCGGTTTTATTCACAATGTGCTGTACGAGCAGTACCTCAAGGATCATGAAGCCCCAGAGGACTGTGAGTTCTATATGTGCGGTCCACCCATGATGAATGCGGCAGTGGTCAAGTTGCTGGTAGATCTGGGTGTGGAGCAGGAGAATATCTTCCTTGATGACTTTGGTGGCTAATAGCAACAGAGTTAACGCGATAACGGGGCTTTTTAACAGAGCCTCGTTTTTGCTTTATGCGCTGCTTCTGGCAAGCCTTGTCGGCTTGGCGGGCTGCGACTCAAGTCCAGAGATAATTAAAATCTCTGGGACCAAAATGGGTACCAGTTACAATATTACGGTGGTGGCAGATCAGCCCGCGCCTGCTGATTTAGAGCAGCGCATCGAGGCGGCTCTGGACTTTATTGATCAGTCCATGTCTACCTACAAAGCTGATTCCGAGATCAGCCATTTCAATGCTCAGTCAGTGGCTGAGCCACAAATGATTAGCCCTCAGTTTGCCGATGTTTTGGATGTAAGCAAGCTGATATGGGAGCAGAGTGCAGGGGCTTTTGACCCCACGGTTGGACCATTGGTAGATCTCTGGGGCTTTGGCCCTGTGCCCACAGATGACCTGGTGCCCAGCGACGAGCAAATTGCCCAGGCGCTCGCGACTGTAGGCTATCAGCACCTGAGTATTGATATGCAGATAATCAGCAAGGCTGCACCCATACGTCTTGATCTGTCGGCGGTGGCCAAGGGCTATGCAGTGGACCAGGTAGCGGATTTGCTGGAGATGCTAGCTCTGCCGGACTATTTGGTAGAGATTGGTGGCGAGATGCGTCTCGGCGGTTCCAACCCCAAGGGGCAACCCTGGCGTATTGCGGTTGAGATGCCAGCGGTTATTCCTCAGGTGCAGCGAGTGATCGCTGCTCATGATGTGGCTATTGCCACTTCAGGTGATTACCGCAACTATTTTGAGCAGGATGGAGTGCGTTATTCCCACACCATAGACCCGCGTACCGGCAAGCCCATTGGCCACAGTCTAGCTTCGGTAACAGTGGTGGCAGAGACCTGTGCAGAGGCTGATGCCTGGGCCACAGCCCTTATGGTACTGGGTGAAGAGCAGGGAATGGTGCTGGCTGAGGAGCTGGGTCTGGCGATATATATGCTGGTAAAAGATGGCGAAGGGTTTAAGGCACTGAGTAGTGAGGCCTTTGCTCCCTACTTATCAAAACAAGATACAGAGGCCTGAGAGAAGACAGTATGGCAGAGATTTTGCTGGCAATTTTAATGTTTGGTCTGTTGATAGCGGCCATGGCGATTGGCGTGCTTATGGGTGGCAAGCCTATTTCCGGTTCCTGTGGCGGCGTGGGTGCGGCACTGGGTGAGGCCAACTACAACTGCGATATCTGTGGTGGCGACCCCAATAAGTGTGATGAGCAGTCAGGTTCTACCCTTGCCTATGACGCGACTTCAGTCAAAAAGGATAACAAATAGCCATGTCAGATTTTTCCTATGACCTAGTGGTGATTGGCAGTGGTCCCGCCGGTGAAGGCGCGGCCATGAATGCAGTCAAACAGGGGTGGCGCGTGGCGGTGATTGACGAACGCCATCAGGCGGGTGGTAGCTGTACTCATCTGGGTACCATTCCCTCCAAGGCGTTGCGCCAATCGGTGCGCCGCATGATGCAGTACAACACCATGCCCATGTTCAGGGCAGTGGGCGAGCCGAAATGGTTTTCCTTTCCCGAAGTGATGAAAGCCGCAGAAAATGTAATTACCAAGCAGGTGGAAGGGCGCACCAAAGGCTATGCGCGCAATCGTGTGCAGACTCATATTGGTCGTGCTAGCTTTGTTAATGCCCATGAGGTTGCGGTGACCAGCGGTGACGGCAAGGTGGTGTCGGTCAAAGGAAAGCACTTCCTGCTGGCTACGGGTTCTAGCCCCTACCGCCCTGATGATATTGATTTTAGCCATCCGGCGATCTTTGACAGCGACAGTATTTTGGGGCTGGATAGCACGCCGCGCAACATTATTATCTATGGAGCCGGTGTCATCGGCTGTGAATATGCTTCGATTTTCTCAGGTCTGGATACCAGGGTAGATCTGGTGAATACCAGGGAATGGCTGATGAATTTTCTCGATGATGAAATTTCTGACGCGCTCAGCTATCACCTGCGTGACCTCAATGTGATGGTGCGCCACAACGAAGAGTACGAGCGCGTAACCACCAATGGTAATGGTGTCACTTTGGAGCTTAAGTCAGGCAAGCGCATCCATGGTGAGGCACTGCTGTGGTGTAATGGTCGAGCCGGTAATACCAAGGGTCTGGGTCTTGAAAATGCTGGCCTTGAGGCTGATGAGCGCGGCCAGCTCAGGGTAAATAAAGACTACCAGACAGCTGTGCCTCATATCTATGCAGCGGGCGATCTGATTGGTTGGCCCTCTCTGGCAGGCGCTGCCTATGATCAGGGGCGTTTCGCAGCCTCTCATATGTGCGGCACTGATGATCAGTATCGGGTTGAAGATGTGGCCACAGGTATCTGGACCATTCCCGAGATTAGCTTTGTGGGTCAGAACGAGGCCGAGCTTACCGAGCAAAAGATTCCCTATGAAATTGGTCGAGCCTACTTCAAGGACACAGCCCGTGCGCATATCTCTGGCGAGGAAGTGGGTATGCTAAAGATTCTCTTCCATCAGGACAGCTTGGAGATTCTGGGTATTCACTGCTTTGGTGCCGAGGCTGCAGAGATTATTCATATTGGCCAGGCTATTATGAACCAGAAGGGCGAGGCCAACAGTATTAAGTACTTCCTGCGTACCACCTTTAATTACCCCACTATGGCCGAGGCCTATCGAATCGCCTCGATGAATGGTATCAACCGGGTCAGTCGCGATCGCAGATCCTTTGAGGGTAAACAGGCCTAGGGAGCGCTATCTTCAGGCCTGCCTGTTAAGTCCGGGTGTCTGACCACGGCCCGGAGCACCCAGTCGCCCTCAAAGTAAACTAAAAAATCCTTATATTCCCAGACAGTGATGGGTGGCTCTCCCACCGCGGCCTGCACAGTATCGGGTTCGCCCCGGCTTTCAGCTACCTGATCCATGGTTTGGCCGCGCCGGGGCAGGTCTAGGCTGCTGCTTTCAGTTTGCTGCCCCAGGGGGAGCATAATTTGCTGTGCCCTCAGAGTGCCAGCCGAGCCCAGCAGCAAAACTGCTAATACAGTGGGTACTAACCAGTGTTTCATTATCAACATCCTGTAATCTGATTATTTACTCTGCTAATTGTAGGCAATAGGTCCCCGGAAAACCTGAATTAGTTAGCATTACTGATATAGATGGAATCTACAGATGCAATGTTGTTTGTGAACAGGGTTTCGGGTTTAATCCCTGCATGTTTAAAAACCTTCCTCTCTTTATTGGCTTGCGCTACACCCGCAGTAGACGCCGCGAAGGCTATGTCTCCTTTATTTCAGGCTTCTCGCTATTTGCGATGGCCCTGGGGGTTATGGCCCTAATTGTAGTGCTGTCGGTAATGAATGGCTTTGACCGTGAAATTAAGTCTCGCCTGCTGCAGGTGGTGCCGCATATTACTGGCACCTCAGTGCAGGGAGTTTCGGCGGCAGAGATTGATGGTTTGCGTCATAGTCTGATCGGTGATGAGTCACCAGTGATTGCTGTTACTCCATTGGCCCAGAGTTTTGCGATGCTCTCCTATCAGTCCCAGCAACAGGGTCTGATGGTGCGGTCGATGGATCCTGATTGGCCCAGCGCCGAGTTGCTACAAGCAGAGATGGTCAGCGGCCATGTTCAGCAGCTGCGTCCGGGTGAGTTTGGTATTATTTTGGGTAGCCAGGTGGCACGCAGGCTGGGTGTTTTTGTGGGCGACAGCTTACAGCTAACATTGCCTAGGGTTACTGTTACCCCTGCCGGCATTTTTCCGCGCATTAAAAGCTTTGTGGTCACTGGTATTTTTCAGGTGGGCGCTCAGGTGGACTCGTCGGTAGGCTTTATACATCAGCGCGATGCCCGCAAGATGCTGCAGCTTGGAGATCGCTTTCAGGGCGTTCAACTGACACTCAATGACGCCTATCAGGCAGATAACTGGCTGGCCAATAACAATCAGTTTTTGAGTGGTCAACATTGGCGCAGCTGGACCCAGTCCATGGGTACCCTGTTTCAGGCAATGCGGATGGAAAAACTGGTGGTGAGTCTGCTACTGTCGGTGATTATAGCCGTAGCAGCCTTTAATATTGTCGCCAGCCTGGTGCTGATGGTGGCGGATAAGCGCAGTGATATAGCAGTGGTACGCACATTGGGCGCATCCTCTGGTCTGGTGGTAAAAGTGTTTATGGTGCAGGGTTTGGCCGTAGGCTTTTTGGGTATTTTTGTGGGCACGCTGTTGGGCTGTTTGCTGGCAGTTTTTATTGGAGATATTGTGAGCCTTATTGAAACTCTGTTTGGAGTCTATCTATTTGATCCCTCGGTCTATCTAATCAGTGCTCTGCCATCCAGGTTACTGGTCAGTGATGTGGCCATGGTAGTGCTCAGTGCCGGTGCTATTAGCTTTTTGGCTACGCTCTACCCAGCCTGGCGAGCGGGGCAGGTACTACCGGCGGAGGCGCTGCGCTATGACCGATAAAGCCGTATTGATTGCCTCTGACCTGCATCGCAGCTATCAGCAGGCCGGTGGTGATATAGATCTGGCGGTGCTGCAGGGGGTCAATCTGCAGATAGAGCCGGGCGAAAACCTTGCCATTATTGGTGTCTCTGGTGCGGGTAAAACCACGTTGCTCAATCTACTGGGTGGGTTGGATGACCCTGATGCCGGCTCAGTGCGGCTCTGTGGCGCTGACTGGCAGAGCTTGGACGCCTCTCAGCGGGCCAGCTGGCGGAATCAGCATCTTGGCTTTGTCTATCAATTTCATCATCTGCTGGCTGAGTTTTCGGCACTGGAAAATGTGGCTCTTCCACTGTTAATTGGTGGCGCCTCGGTGGCTCAGGCCAGTGAGCGCGCTGAAGAGCTTCTGGGCCGCGTAGGCCTAGCTGAGCGACTGCAGCACCAGCCCGCCGAGCTCTCAGGCGGTGAGCGCCAGAGAGTGGCTATAGCCCGCGCTCTGGTCACTCAGCCTGCACTGGTGTTGATGGATGAGCCCACAGGTAATCTGGATCCCCACACAGCAGATTCTATGCTAGATCTGCTTATGGAGCTCAATCAAACTCTGGGTATTTCCACTGTGATAGTTACCCATGATCCGGCCATCGCCGCACGTATGGACCGCGCCGTTCGACTGGTGGACGGTATTTTGGAGCTCGCTATTGTTTAAGTCGGTGCCAGTGTTTGTCGGGTTGCGCTATTTCACCTCTGGTGGGCGGGGTAGCCTGCTGATTTCGTTTATTTCAATGTTGGCGATTGCAGGGTTGGCACTGGGTGTTGCGCTGCTGGTTGTAGTGCTCTCGGTGATGAATGGCTTTGACCGTGAACTGCGCGAGCGCATTCTGTCTGTGGTGCCTCATGTTCAGCTGATTCATGGGGTAGGCATTAGTGATTGGCAAGCGCAAAGGGATTTGATTGCAGACCTGGATCAGGTGAGCGAAGTTACTCCTTACAATGAGGCTGAGGGGTTGATCCACAGCGGCCAGCAAACCCGACCAATACAGCTTTTGGGGCTCTCTGCCGAGGGGTTGCCCGCAGGGCTTGCAGAGGTAATCCGGGCAGCCAATTTGGCTATTCCGCAGTCCGGACAGCTGCTTTTACCCCAGCCTCTGGCGGAGGATTTAAATGTGGCTGTCGGCCAATATGTCACTGTAATTGTGCCTGCTACCAATGGTCGAGCCACTGCAGCCTATAGTTTTCTGATAACTGGCATCTTTGCCACCCATACCGAGCTGGATCAGATCCTGGCTCTGGCCGCTCTTGATCAGGTGGGCACCATAGCTGGGCTAGAAGGCCTGGTTCAGGGGTTTAGAGTGCAGGTGAATGATCAGTTTAATGCTCGCGAGACAGGTTACCTGCTGCTAGAGCAGTTGCCTTTTGGCTATGGCTTTCGCGACTGGTTTCAGACCCATGGCAACCTTTATCAGGCTATTCAGCTATCGCGCAATCTGGTAAGCCTGCTAATCTTTTTAATAGTCGCCATTGCCGCCTTTAATGTGGTATCCATGTTAATGATGTCTGTGGTCAATAAGCGCAGCGATATCGCTATTCTGCAGACATTGGGACTGTCGCGGCAGGCCATTGTGCAGCTGTTTTTAATTCAGGGGGCTATGATTGGGCTATTTGGTATAGCGCTGGGCATAATGCTGGGTGTTATCGGCTGTTACTGGGTTGCCGATGGAGTGCTCTGGGTCGAATCCATAATAGGCAGCAAATTTCTTAATACAGCAGTGTATCCGATCGATTATATCCCGGTGGATTTGCGCTGGGCAGATGTGGCTCAAATTGCAGCTGTGGCCATTGTGCTAAATATTATTGCCACGATTTATCCAGCGATGCGAGCCAGCCGCGTGGTTCCAGCGCAAGAGCTGCGTTTTGAGGGTTAGCCCTGATTGTTGTGGCGCTGATTCTTGCGCTCTTCCCAGCTTTTTACTACTTTCCAGCGCCACAGATAGTGAATAAAGAAATAGCCGATAGAGGCTAGAATAATACCGCATAGCAGGCTGCCAACCATGAGTGGCAGCAGCACCCCAGTACCAAGATTTGAAAACCATTCCCAGGACAGGGTGACAGTGAAATCTAGCGGTTCAGTGCCGAGCAAAAAGCTGCCTAGCTGGTGGGTCAGATAAAACATGGGTGGGATGGTAATCGGATTACTTATCCAGATAGCCATCAGGCCTATGGGCAGATTTGCTCCCAGCCAAAAACACATGGCGGCGGCAATTAGAGTCTGGATGGGCAATGGGATAAAGGCACAGAAAATACCCACAAAAACCGCCAGAGAGACCGAGTGACGGTTAAGGTGCAGCAGGTTTGGGTCATGGGCCAGATTATTGATCCAGCGCAGTGAGGGACGCTGCAGCAGTTTGCCGGCATCTGGGAGAAAACGATGAAGGGTTTTTCGCGGCATAGAGTCTCTTTTACTCGTCAAATGCTGGCCCCATTATGCCCAGAATATTTGCCTGGAGCCAGTGTAAAACAGCCTCAAAACCAGACAAAATTCTGTACTCGGGATACAATGCATCTCTGAACCTAACAACCTATTTGGAACCATTCACTTGAAACAACAAAGCGAGCCAGCTCTGGCAATTAGCCAGCTTAGCAAAACCTATGAAGACGGCTTTCAGGCCCTAAAGTCGGTTGACTTAAATGTGGTGCCGGGCGATTTTTTTGCTCTGCTGGGTCCTAATGGTGCAGGCAAGTCTACTACCATAGGCATTATCTGTTCCCTGGTGCGCAAAACTACCGGCTCGGTCAGGGTGTTTGGTCATGATATAGACGAGGATTTTAGTACCGCCAAACAGTATGTCGGAGTTGTGCCTCAGGAATTTAACTTTAACCAGTTTGAAAAGCCGATCGATATTCTGATCAATCAGGCGGGCTACTACGGTATCCCCGCTAATATTGCCCATGAGCGCGCCGAAAAATATCTCAAGCAGCTAGCACTGTGGGATAAACGTGATACGCCGTCTAGAACACTGTCCGGTGGTATGAAGCGCCGGCTAATGATTGCTCGCGCGCTTATCCATGAACCGCGGTTGCTGGTGCTGGATGAGCCTACTGCCGGTGTTGATATAGAGTTGCGTCGCTCAATGTGGGAGTTTCTTCAGGAGATTAACCGGCAGGGCACCACTATTATTTTGACCACGCATTATTTGGAAGAGGCTGAGAGCCTGTGTCGCAATATTGCCATTATCGACCATGGGCAAATTGTTAAAAACACCAGTATTCGTGAGTTGTTAAAGCAGCTGAATAAAGAGACCTTTGTGCTGGACACTCGCGAAGCGCTCGACAGTTGTCCCCAGGTTGAGGGCTATCCTCTAACTCTGGTCGATGACCATAGTCTTGAGGTGGCCATTGACAAGTCTCAGTCAGTCAATGAGCTATTTGCGGCGCTGACAGACAGGGGTATTAATGTGTTAAGCATGCGCAACAAGACCAATCGACTCGAGGAGCTTTTCTTCGACTTAGTGGAGAAAAACTTGCAGGAGAATAATCATGAATAATGGCCAAAAGTGGATTGCGTTTAGCACTATCGTACGTCGCGAAATTCATCGCTTTCTGCGCATCTGGCCCCAGACTCTGGTGCCACCGATTATTACTATTGTTCTGTACTTTGTGATTTTTGGCCGACTGATTGGTTCGCGTATTGGAGAGATGTCAGAGTTGCCCTATATTCAATTTGTAGCGCCAGGTTTGATTATGATGTCGGTAATTACCAACTCGTATTCCAATGTGGTGTCGTCTTTTTATGGCTCCAAGTTCCAGCGCAATATTGAGGAGCTGTTGGTATCGCCCACGCCCAACTGGATTATTCTGCTCGGCTATGTGGTCGGGGGTATGAGTCGCGGCCTCGGCGTAGGTGCCATGGTGACATTGCTGTCACTGTACTTTGCCGACTTTAGTCTGCACAGTCTACCTATAACCATTGGTATTGTGCTGATGACCTCATTGATGTTCAGTCTGGCTGGTTTGATCAACGCGATTTTTGCCGGTAGTTTTGACGATATTTCAATTATCCCTACCTTTGTTTTAACGCCGCTGATCTATCTGGGCGGGGTGTTCTACTCCATTGATATGCTCGGGGATTTCTGGGGCTCAGTGTCGCTGATTAATCCAATACTCTATATGGTCAATGCTTTTCGTTACGGCATGGTAGGCATTACTGATATCAATGTTGCCTGGTCATTTATTATGGTCGGCTTATTTTCTGTGGTCTTATTTGGCGTAGCTCTGCGACTGCTGGAGAGTGGCTCAAGGTTGCGTAGCTAATGGCAGATTATTCAGATACAGGGCTGGGTAAAGACAGTGCCTACAGCGACCAATATGATGCTTCGCTGCTATACCCAATTCCGCGCACCAAGGCGCGGGGTGCTGATGCCAGTGCCACATTGCCATTTGTTGGTGTGGATCTCTGGACTGCCTTTGAGATTTCCTGGCTAAATAGCCATGGCTTGCCGCAGCTGGCCATTGGCGAATTTATATTCCCCTGTACCAGCAGTGCCATTGTTGAGTCCAAGTCATTTAAACTCTATCTAAACTCATTTATTCAGACACAATTTTCCTCTATGGAGGAGGTACACAAAATTTTGACTGCAGATCTGGCGGCTGCTACTGGCGCCACTGTTGATGTGCTGCTCTATGATATTGCGGAGTACAACGGCTTTAAGCCAATATCAGAGCCCGATGGTATCTGTATCGACAACCAGCCGCTGGCAATAGATGCCTACCAACCGCAGCCTGGCTTTTTATCAGCAGACAGCAGCCTCAGGGTCACTGAGACTGTTTATTCTCATTTGCTAAAAACTAACTGTCCGGTCACTGATCAGCCAGATTGGGCCTCTGTGTATATCAGTTACACTGGGCCGGCAATCGACAGGGCGGGGCTGCTCAAATATATAGTCTCTTTTCGTCAGCATCAGGATTTTCATGAGCAATGTGTGGAGAAAATCTTTACTGATATTATGCAGCGCTGCGCACCCACTGAGTTGAGTGTCTATGCGCGCTATATGCGCCGTGGCGGTCTGGATATAAACCCTTTTCGTAGCACGGTGCAGACAATTCCGCCCAGCTACCGTCAGGTGCGCCAGTAAAAGCCGCTAACTCCCTGCTTGAGGTTGTCAGGTCAGACTGGTTTTTAAAAACTCGGTGAGTAGATGCACAGCTTTATTATTTGCACTGCGCTTAGAGGCCAGCAAACTAATACCTACTTTGCCCAGATCTGGAAAGCGTGCCGAGGCTGGCAGTATTCTCAGGTTTTCCGGCACCGTGCTCTTGGCCAGTACTGTGACTCCCAGTCCCTCCTGAATCGCCTGCTGAATCCCACTTAAATCCGGAATGGTATACACAATTTGCCAGGGCTGCTGAATCTGATCCAGCAGATTGGTCGCTCGCTGCCGGTAAATGCAGCCTTCGGACGCCGCAATTAGCGGCACAATAGGTGCTTTCTGAATACTGTGGTCGGCGCTGGTTACCCAGACCAGATCATCGGTTTTTACCAGATTGGACCAGGTTTTTGAGGGGTTATCTTCCAGTGCAAGAATCAAGTCATGGCTCTGCTTGCCAGCCTTGGATAGCAGGTTTTTACTTAATTCACAGTTTACTTCCAGTGTGACATTGGGATAGGCGCTGGCAAAGCGGCTGACAATTTTTGGCAGTAATATGGTGGCAAATTCACTGGGTATGCCCAGGCGTATTTTCCCTGAAACTGCACTTTTAGATAACTCGCTGATTGCCAGGTCATTGAGTGACAGAATTTGCGTGGCATAACCGTAAAGATTATTGCCAGCTTCGCTGAGCTCTAGGCTTCTGCCGTTGCGGGTAAACAGCGTCTCGTCGACCAATTCTTCCAGGCGCTGTATCTGCAGGCTGACTGCGGGCTGCGATCTGCCGAGTATCTCACCGGCCTTGGTAAAACTGCCGAGCTGGGCCACAGATACAAAGGCTCTGAGCAGTTCCATGGGCAGGTTTTTCATGGCGCACCTAAGTATTTATAATATTAATATATACATTATAGCTATTAATTTAACAAATTGAAGAGCAGGCCCTATTATTGCAGCCTAATAGCTTCAAAAAGCGCCTGGCAATGACAGAAAATACCGATCTTAAGCAAACTGAATTTTATGACCAGCACTTGGCGGCTGGAGGCAAAATGGTGCCTTTCGCTGGATATCTGATGCCGGTGCAGTATGCCGAGGGCATTATGCAGGAGCATCTGCACTGCAGAGATAATGCGGGGCTCTTTGATGTTTCTCATATGGGCCAGGTTCTTGTTAGCGGAAAGGGTGCGGCACTGGCATTAGAGACCCTTATGCCGGTCGATCTCGAATCTCTGCATATCAATCAGCAAACCTATGCCACCTTTACCACTGAGAGCGGCGGCATTTCCGATGATCTGATTGTCACTCGCTGGTCTGAGGATAGTTTTTTTCTGGTAGTCAATGCCGCCTGCAAAGAGCAGGATATAGCGCATTTACGTCAGCATCTCAGTGGTCTGGATATTAATTATTTTGCCGACCGACAGCTTCTGGCACTGCAGGGTGCCGCGGCCAAAGAGGTGATGGCCGAGCTGGCGCCAGAGGCAAATAGTCTGCTATTTATGAATGGCTGTCCCATTACCATTGATGGCATGGACTGCTACATCACCAGGTCTGGTTACACCGGCGAGGACGGTTTTGAGATTTCTGTGGCTGCTACAGATGCTCGAGCTCTGGCAGACAGGCTGTTGGCACACAGCTCAGTAAAGTGGATTGGGTTGGGGGCAAGAGATTCGCTGCGGCTCGAAGCAGGGCTGTGCCTCTATGGCCATGATTTAACTACAGAGACTTCCCCCGTAGAGGCTAGTATCGCATGGAGCATCAGTAAGTCTCGCCGCGCCGATGGCGCCAAGGCCGGTGGGTTTCTCGGTGCAGATAGTATTTTTGATCAACTTGCTAATGGCGTGGCTAAAAAGCGCGTCGGTTTTATTGTTGAGGGTCGTGCGCCAGTGCGCGAAGGCGCAGAGATTGTTGATCAACAGGGTGCAGTGGTCGGGCAGATCACCAGCGGTGGTTTTGGCCCCACATTGCAGGCGCCTATAGCCATGGGCTACGTGCCCACCCAGCTGTCAGCTGTTGGTACTCAGCTTAGCGCAGTGGTTCGGGGCAAAGAGCGGCCCATCACAGTGGCTAAAATGCCACTGGTCCCACAACGTTATTTTCGCGGTTAATTGTCACTTATTATTGGAGCCTGGTTAATGTTACAAAAGAAACGCACCTTTGCCGATCTAGAGCATAGCGCAGAATTTATGGCTCGCCATATAGGTCCCAATGCAGAGGATCAACAGGCTATGCTGGCAACTCTGGGTTGCAGCAATCTGGGCGAGTTGACCACTGAGGTGGTACCAGAAGCCATTGCTATGAAGGAGGCTCTGGATATTGTTGATGGTTGCACCGAGGTGCAGGCCCTGGCCGAGTTGCGGCAGATGGCTAAGCTCAACCAGGTATTCAAAAGCTATATAGGGCAGGGCTATTACGGCACCATCACACCCAATGTAATCCAGCGCAATATTCTGGAAAATCCAGCCTGGTACACAGCCTATACCCCCTATCAGCCAGAAATTTCACAGGGTCGTCTGGAGGCGCTCATTAATTTCCAGACTATGATTACAGATCTGACTGGTATGGAGATGGCCAATGCCTCCATGCTTGACGAGGGCACTGCGGCTGCAGAGGCCATGGCTCTGTGCCAGCGTATGTCCAAGTCAAAATCAACACGCTTTTTGGTGGATGCTGACTGTCTGCCGCAGACCATAGAGATTATTAAAACCCGCGCTGAGCCCATGGGTATTGAAGTTGTAGTGATTGAGCCAGGGCAATTTGAGGGAGAGGCGTTCGGCGCACTGCTGCAATATCCTGGTGCCAGTGGTGAAGTGAGAGATTATCGCCAGATTATTCAGTCTGTTCAGAGCAATAAAGGCCTGGTGGTTATGGCTGCCGATATTCTTAGCCTGGTACTCCTGGAGTCTCCTGGCACTCTTGGCGCAGATGTGGCCATTGGCTCCACTCAGCGTTTTGGTGTGCCTCTGGGCTACGGTGGTCCTCACGCCGGGTATATGGCCACGCGCGAAGCCTACAAGCGCAATCTGCCAGGTAGACTGGTAGGCCTTTCTCAGGACGCCAATGGTGAGCCAGCCTATCGTCTGGCACTGCAAACCCGCGAACAGCATATTCGCCGCGAGAAGGCGACCTCTAATATTTGTACAGCCCAGGTGCTGCTGGCAGTTATTGCCAGCATGTATGCGGTCTACCATGGCCCCGACGGGCTCAAGCGTATTGCTCAGCGCGTGCATCTGCTGACCTCAGTCTTGGCCGAGGGGTTGCGACTAAATAATCTACCGCCAGTTAACCATAGCTGGTTTGACACATTGACTCTGAATACAGGGGATAAAACCTCGGCGCTGGTTAAAGCTGCTGAGGAACAAAAGATAAATCTACGCCAGATCGACGCCGATACTATAGGCCTGTCGCTGGATGAAACCACAGGCGCCGATGATGTGGTTACGCTGTGGAATATTTTGCTCGGCAGCCACAGCCTGGATATACAGGCTCTTCTCGAAGAAGTGGCTGAGGCTCTGCCTGGCGACCTAATGCGCAAGGATAGCTTTCTGAGCCACCCAACCTTTAGTCGCTATCACTCCGAGACCGAGATGCTGCGTTATCTGCGCAAACTGTCAGATAAAGATATAGCACTGGATCGCGCCATGATCCCCCTTGGCTCCTGCACCATGAAACTCAATGCCACTGCAGAAATGCTGCCAATTACCTGGCCAGAGTTTGCCAATATCCACCCCTTTGCGCCGGCAGACCAGACTACTGGCTACCGCGCTATGATTGATGATCTGGAGTCCATGCTCTGTGCCTCCACAGGCTACGATGCCATGTCCCTGCAGCCCAATGCTGGCTCTCAGGGCGAGTACGCTGGTTTGTTGGCGATTCGTGCCTACCATGAAAGCCGCGGTGACACACAGCGCAATATCTGCCTGATACCCAGCTCGGCCCATGGCACCAATCCGGCATCTGCACAGATGTGCGGCATGGCTGTGGTGGTAGTTAAGTGCGATGACCAGGGCAATGTGGATGTAGATGACCTTAATGCTAAAGCCGCTGCCCATGCCGATAATCTGGCGGCCATTATGGTGACCTACCCATCGACCCACGGTGTGTTTGAAGAGCGTATCGGCGAGATATGCGAGATCGTGCATAGTCATGGAGGTCAGGTCTATATAGATGGCGCCAATCTCAATGCCATGGTTGGAGTCTGTCAACCGGGTAAATTTGGTGGTGATGTTTCTCACCTCAATCTGCACAAGACGTTCTGTATTCCTCATGGTGGTGGTGGTCCAGGTGTGGGCCCCATTGGCGTCGGCGAGCACCTAGCGCCATTTTTACCCCGGGAGTCAGCCGCGGGTAGCCGCCAGGGCGCGCAGGTGTCTGCAGCACCCTATGGCAGTGCCAGTATTCTGCCAATCACCTGGATGTATATTCGCATGATGGGTCGGGTCGGGCTTAAGCAGGCCACAGAAGTAGCCATACTCAATGCCAACTACATGGCCAATCGTCTGCAGGACCATTACCAGGTGCTCTATACCGGGGCCAACGGGCGTGTTGCTCACGAATGCATTTTGGATGTGCGCCCGATCAAAGACGAGGTGGGTATCAGTGTTGATGATATTGCCAAGCGACTGATCGACTTTGGCTTCCATGCGCCAACCATGTCATTTCCCGTAGCTGGCACGCTGATGATCGAGCCCACTGAGAGTGAGTCAAAAGCAGAGCTCGACCGCTTTTGCGACGCCATGATTGCTATTAAGCAAGAGATTGATCAGGTTGCCAGTGGTGAGTACGGCCTGGAAGACAACCCTCTGGTGGGGGCTCCTCATACCGCCGCTATGGTGAGTGCTGATGAGTGGTCACGGGCTTACAGCCGCAGCCAGGCAGCCTATCCGTTGGAGTCATTGCGCCAAGACAAATACTGGCCCCCAGTGGGGCGTCTGGATCATGTATTTGGCGACCGCAATCTGGTCTGTTCCTGCCCGTCGATAGCAGATTACGAGTAATCTGCTGTTGCCGGATGGTCCAGGGGATCGCCCTCCACAGTGAGTGGTGGCGGATAGTCTGAGCTGAGATGTTTGTGCAGATCCACAGCGCTGAACACCCTGACTGGCTCAGAAAAGCCCTTGATGGATATCTGCCCCTTATCTATGCACTGAATAGAGTCACAAATCAGTCCCTGGGTGTCCTCAGATAGCAAAATCTCATTGCTGTCAGCAGAGGATTCAAGTCGACTGGCCAGATTGACCGCAGGCCCCAGCAAGGTGTAGTCGAGGCGGTTCTCAGTACCAAAATTGCCCACCTTACAGACCCCGCTATTGATCCCCATTCGCAGGCCGGTCGGGTGCTCTATGCCCTCTGCCTGCCAGCGCAACTGCAGCTCCTGCATAGCCTTGCGCATGGCAATGGCCATAGACACACAGCGAACGGCATCAGATTGCACGCCGCGGCTCTCAGGGTCACCAAAAAACACCATAATCGAGTCGCCGATCACTTTGTCGACAGTGCCGCCAAAGCGAAATGCGATTTCAGACATTACAGTTAGATAACTATTTAGCAGAGATGTCAGCTGCTCAGGATCCAGCTTTTCCGCCAGCCTGGTAAAGCCCTCCATATCAGAGAAAAATATGGTCAGGGCTTTCTCCTGAGTCTCGGCACGCACATCTCTTCCGGTCAAAATTGCTTTGCGCAGTGGCGGCGATAGGTATTTAGAAAGCCTAAAGGTGCGCAGCGTCAGCCATTCATTTTGCCTCAGCACCGAATCGTGCTGCTCAGCTAGCATAGAATGGCTGCGCCTGGCCATATTGGCCAACAACAGGCAGTAACCGGCCATCAGCAGCAGTATAAGCAACTGTGACTGAAAGCCTGGGACAACAGAGATCGGTGATAGCCAGGTGGTGAGCAGTGCACCGGCAAAAAGCCCAAACAGGTCCAGCGGGGCCGTGGCTTTAAGTGGGCTGATTACAGTGATCAGAAACCCTAGCCCCAAAGCAATGGTCAGAAGAGAGTCAAAGCTCACAAAGGCCACTAAGACACCGGTAAGTGCCCCATCGATAAACTCCAGCACCAGGGCGAGACGCTGCCGCACCGGTTTTTTAGGCCAAGCCATAGCAGTGAAATAGCAGCTAAATTGATAGATAAACAGGGCCGGCAGCAAAACCAGCAAAGCAGGGTGATAGCCAATAACTTCCCAGGCTCCCAGTAAAATAATAGCCCCACTAAGGCCAAGTACTAGCCGATAGAGCTCCTGCAGTTTCGGCGACGGATATACAATCTCTTTCCATGTCATGACTTTAGTCTAGCACTCAGCCAACTGCAGCGTGAGATTACTCCATATCTCCCTAGGGTTGATTGCTTTTGCCACCCCGTTTGTGTACAGTTGCCCAGCTCAAAAACAGGCTGCAAGGCCCGAGATTATTGAAGCAACGAGCAGGCCGTGCTCCTGATTAGCTAATAGAACAGAAAACGGCAAGAGTTTACGGTGAGGTGTCCGAGTGGCTGAAGGAGCACGCCTGGAAAGTGTGTAAGCGTTAATAGCGTTTCGAGGGTTCGAATCCCTCTCTCACCGCCATATTTATACTTCAAAAGCTCTATAGCCCTTTATTAGCTCTCGGTTATTTCGAGATCGATGTCGCACGGTATCCCTCTCTCGGCTTAAATACAGAGTGCCACTTTCAGGAGGCATAATTGTTTGGCTTTAAGCCACTTTTACCATCAAAAAACTTTTTGATTTTACTCAGATCGGCATCAATATCTTCGCTGGGCTCCATCAAACCTTCAATGCCAATGGTCCTTATCGCACTGTCTACATAGACTATGAGTATGGGTACCTTTGCGGTTGAGGCTACGTGGTGAAATCCAAGCTTCCAGTTGGGGTTTGCACTGCGGGTGCCTTCTGGAGTAATAATCAAAACAAACTCTTCGCGCTCTGAGTAGATATCAGCTATATAGTTGACCAATGAGCTCGCCTGGGTACGGTTGACTGGAATAGCCCCACAATAGCGCAAAAACCAGCCCAGAGGGCCGACAAACAGGGTGCTTTTGATAAGCACGCTGGGTTTTAGGCGCAGCACTGAAACCGCTAGTACAAATAGGAAAAAGTCCCAGTTTGAGGTGTGAGGCGCCACAATAAGCACATACTTTTTATGGTCTCTGGGTAGCGAGCCAATCACCCGCCAGCGAATAATTTTTAACATCAGCTTGGAAAAAAGACGCAGTATCGGACTTAATAGAGGTGTAGAAAAAAGCGTGTAGCGCACAACTAACTCCCTAAATACATAGGCTGGCGTTTTTTTATATTAGATTGCGCACTATAACCACAGTGGATAAACCAATCCACAATGTATTAAACGCCACCATAGTGGGCAGCAGCTTGCGCTCAGATACCCATATTAGCAGTGCAGAGGTAAACAATGTGACTATGTGCAGTTGCCAGATCTCTTTTTGCCATACCAGACCCGGTAGTATTACAGCTGCCTTGGCAATCCAGGCTACAGCCTCGACAACATTGTAGTTTACCCAGTAGCCATCTTGAAACCACAGGTTGTAGCTATTGCTGATGTTAGCAAAGCCCACTCGCGAATAAACTAGCGTAGTTATGGTTAAAAATACAATTGTCGAAATAATTATGTCCAAAGTTACTCCAAGGAGCTGACTCTGTCAGCCAATGTTAAGTTCAAGATGCCCAAGCAAATTTCTTAGTGGAACAGAGACATCTGCGTGCTATTTTTCTGCGCCGGTTTGGCTCTGTGCGGTCGTTTCCGGCTTCCTAGTTTTTTAAAAACCTGGTTTGCTTCAATTTCATAGTTGTGCTGCGTTCTCGCTATGCTGAGTTTTTTCCACGCCGCTCGGATAGCCGAGGCATGATCGACGACCGGCGAGGGGTAGTCAGCTCCAATCGTGCATTGTGCCTTAGTTTGCAGCGTTTTACTCATTAACCATGGCTGATGAATCCAACTATTTGATACATGCTGCAGCTCCGGCACCCACTGACGAATAAACTCACCATCAGGATCCTGGTCATGAGACTGTTTTATAGGATTGTAGATGCGCACAGCATTGATACCCGTGACCCCAGATTGCATCTGTAGCTGGCTGTAGTGAATGCCGGGCTCATAGTCGGTAAATAATCGTGCCAAATGATAACCAGTTTGGCGCCAATCTAGCCATAGATGATAACTGGCGAACGAGACTAACATAGCACGCATGCGAAAAGTTACCCATCCCCGCTGAATAAGGCTGCGCATGCAGGCATCTACCAGCGGGTAGCCGGTTTGTCCCTCTGCCCAGGCAGTGTAAAGGGCCAAATCTCCCTCGAGAGGGCGAATATTCTCGTAGGCACTATGCATGCACTGGAACTCGATTTGAGGCTGATCCTCCAGCTTTTGCAAAAAGTGACAGCGCCAAGACAGGCGGGAGCTGAATGCAGATAAGCTTCGCTTTTGGCCTGCTTGCAAACTTACTTGGGGAGACTCAAGGAAGCTGTTGGTGGCCTTAACAATTTCACGAACCGACATTGACCCCCAGGTCAGGTGCGCCGACAGACGAGAGCAGTATTGGTCGGCTAAGCCAGGTTTGGAGATATTGGTTACATAACCAGCTGAGCGCCTTGTCAGAAAGCTTTGCAGAGCTCTTGTGGCTGCAAATCTGCCGCCTTGCTGCACTGTTCCGCGCAGAGGTTCTCCGAATATTGAGTCATCTGGTAGTGGAATATCACCCTCAGCTAAGCCTGAGACGGGCATGATTGTCTTAGGTCGCGGTATAAGCTCCTGAGACATTCTATTTTGGCGAACCTGTGCCCAGTGATCGCGACTTTTGAGGCGCCTAACCACGGCATTATGGGGGTACTCGTGCAATGGAATACCCTGATGTCGGCACCAGTTTATAAACTCTTTGTCTCGATTATAGGTCCACTGATTACCGCATTCCTCATGGGCATAAATCCCATTAATACAATAGTTTTCGCGAAGTTGGTCGAATATATCTGGGATTTCGCCAACCCTAACAACCAGAGGTTGGCCGAGCGCGGCTGTCTCCTGCCTAAGGTCAAGCAGGCAATGATAAACAAAATTCCAATGCCGCCTTGACGAAAATTTTTGTTGCCAGTATTCAGGCTCGACCACATACAGAGGAATCACTGGAATGCCAGCAGCCGCTGCCTGATACAGGGCAGCATGATCGTCAACTCTCAGATCTCGTTTAAACCAAACTACGTTGATTTCTTGTTTCATGGCAGGTGCAAGATAATCGGCGCGGTATTAAAACTGCTGTCGGCTAGTCATTGGCAATTAGTGCTGCTCTAACTTTGCCAGTGCCAAAGGCAATAGCCGCTCAACAAATCCGCTATAGGCTTGAGTTGAGGGATGAAGGTTATCGCTGGCAACCAGGCTGGGATTATCCAACCCCTCTCTGGTGATGTCGGTGATATAGACATAGCTCAGGCCATTGTCTTCGCAGTAGTCTTGAGCATAGTTGTTATAGCGGTCTATACCTGCACTGATGCGGCTGGGATTCCTAAATTCGCCAAAAGGAGTGAAGGCATAGTCAGGAATTGACATCACAATTAACTTGCTGGGGTCTCCACCAACAAAAGAAATAGCCTTGTCTACCAGCTCTATAAATTCGGTCTCATAAACTTCAAAAGGCCTACTTTGAAATTGATTATTCACGCCAATTAGAAGAGTCACCAAGTCAAAGTCAGTGGCTGGGTCCTCTGCCTCTATGGCGCCTAATAAATCAGAGGTAGTCCAGCCGGTCTTGGCGATAACCTTTAAGTCAATGCTATCTCGATCGGAGTATTCAAATACCAGGCTTTGCCTCAGCTGCTGTGGGAAGCTACAGGTCTCACAAACAGCTTGCCCTATAGTATAGCTGTCACCCAGTGAGAGTAATTTAAGGTTAATTGCGCCGTCCCGATCAGTAGATCGGAAAAACGACCAGATCAGTTGAAAGAGGTTAAAATTCTCGCCAAAGTCAATGCTGTGCTCGCCATCTTCAACGATAAAGTAACGCACCTTTTTGTTATTTAGGCAGCCAGTAAAGGTTAATTCCTCTACTGTCTGCTCACCCCAGGTTTGGGCCCGGCTTGAGGTGGTCATATCGCAATTAAAACTTGATGCCCAGTTTGCAGCGCTGGCCTGGGCTGACATAAAGTTGCTGTTGGCAACACCGGCACCACCGTCCAACGGTACCAGTTCATCATTGGCACCGTTTACCTGGAAGACAGACACAGCCTGAGCGGGTACCAAGCCCCCAATCGTCACCGTCTGCTGGCTTATCAATGGCGCAATACCTTTAAACACTGCGCTCTCTTTGGCGATTTTATTGACCAGGCCAGCACCATTTGAGATACCTACGCCATAGATCCTGTCCAGATTGAATTTACTATCGGCCTCAAGAATATTGACGATCAGTGACACAAACGCCACATCATCGGCGCTGTTTTCGCCGCTGACATTCCATTGTTGCTGGTAACCATCGGGAAAAATGCCTATAAACTCTCCCGAGTCAATTAAATCTCCTATTTCTGGATGAGCGTTGAGAAGCTCCTCACCATAGCCACCAGCCCCATGAAAGAAAAATACCACAGGATAGCTATCTTCAGTTTGATCTGCAGGTGCTCGGATCTGGAAGGTACGGTCAATTAACTGCCCATCAATACTTTGGCTGACCAGGTTCTGGCCAGATACGGGGGCGACTGCAGGCGCAGGGGATGGCGCTGCAGCCTGAGGCTGTGGTGATGGAGCAGAGGAACCGCCACCGCCGCAGGCGCTGAGTAGAAACATGGCTAACCAGATTGCTAATTTCACGCTGATCTCCTCAGTGGTCTTTTTTCTTGCGGGCGATGGTTGTCTCCAGGTCACCGCCCTGGAGGCGCCTGTCAATCTCCTCCAGCGACATATAATCCAGATCCCAGTGGTTACAGATATCGTTCCTGTACCTGGTATGGTTTTTGTCGGTGGAGTCTGATTTTTTTCGATTAAAATACTTGAGTAGTCGATCGGTAATATCCATTACAGTAATACTACGGACCCCTATGATTGGATTGATTGCACTAACACTGAAGAAACGGAGGGCAACTGTGTTTTCGAGAAATTTTATGTGCGGGTAAGCCAGATACTGATTCTGTTGTATATTTAAAACGAGTAACTAATGCCAGCAGAAATCTGGCCGTGGGGTTGCGAGAAAAACTTGCTAGTTTTACGGTTGTAAGCGAGCGGATCTATACCGAGAAGATTGCGTTGGGATATCTGACCCCTGAGATAAAGCATAACTCCTACATTTGGCTGAAACCACAACGCCAGATCCAGCGCTGTATTATCTTTATAGTTGGTTTCATTTGCGCCATATTCGTAGGCGTGCCTATTAATTAAATAATGCTTAAGAGAGAGGCTTGCAGACAGTTTTTCGGTCAATCCAAGTTTACTGCCAAAATCGATTATTAAAGCTTGTTCGGTCCACGGAGTTTGCTGAGGCAGCTGTGTACTAAGGCTGGTAATAGTGTCTCCCAAAGTAACTCCTCTGTAGTATGCGTTGAGTAAGATTGGATCGTCTATCTCCAATAGTTTTGAGCTGTAACTCAAATCGGTGCGCGAGCTTTGGTAGTCAACTTTCTGATAAAAGGGCAGGCCACCAAACAGCTCGCCTCTGATTTCTACTCCTAGTCGGTAAACCTGTGCTCGCCCGTCAATGGTCATCGCAGGATAGTAGTTGGTTTCACCTTCATTAACGTAAGCCTCACCATCCAAAAGTCGGATATCGGCATTTTCACAGGCGCCGCCCAGAACTACCCCATTGTGAGCGTAGCAGTCTATATCTATCGAGTTTTGCTCAACCACTGAAGCGGATAGATTGATATACATAGGAAAGTCAATAAAGTAGCCTAGGTGGTAGCTTGCAACCACGCGATGCTCATCACCCTGAGTCTTTATTGAAAAGGGTTCCACTGCCCGTGACACCAGCGCCGAGCTGTTTTTGAACTCATATCCTACGCGTAGCCGCTTACCGATGGGGGCTAGCAGGCTTAGCTCTTTAGCGTAGGCGCGCTCGGGTCTAGAGCTACTGTTTACCTTCGAAGCAAAATCGAGGAAATCCAAAGAAATATCAAAATAACTATATTCTGCAGCCGCGACAGTAGCTTCGCTGGGTTCGAGCAGTTGAATATTAAGGAAGTCAAAATCTGCATTGGCCAATGAACACAAAGCCGCGAGCCAAAGATAAATAATAGTATTTTTTATGGCTTTTAGTGTCATGGTCCCTCCGCGGGTAAAGCGCTTATTAGTATGCAGGCAAGACGTTGTGGAAAGTATAATTTTGCAACATTTGAAAGCCCTTTTGCAGTCTAAACTGTTAACGGGCTGCTATCAAAGTATCTAATTATCTTTATACTAGACTCTTCAGGTAAGATTCTAGCGATTAAAATCAAGCTACGATAACAGGATATTCAGAGATTTCGGTTGTTGATAGCAGCTAACTAGGTGCAACTGAGATGTATGACTTACTTTCCATGGCTATTGCCATCACTCTGGGCACTTCGCTATTTATCTGCATAAAATGGCGCAATCTGGTAGTGACAGGGCCCACGCCCTTATCTCTATTGGCCTTCTCAGCCATCCTGTTTACCTCCGGTCTCGATGTAGGCCTGATTATGTTTCCTCTGGTTGAGTTTCCGGTCTATGCATCTGAGGCGGCCTATAGCTTCACCAACCCACTGGCGATTGAGTTTGGTTTTTGGGGTTTTCTGGTGTGGGCGTTTTACTTTTTGACGACCTTTTATTTCTGTGTTGTCGAGCCCAGGGTAAAGCTCTTTGTGCTGCCCGCTATTCGCTGGATCAATAATGCCATTATTGTCGCTACCTGTGCTTTTACAGCATTTTTGTTTTTAAGCTATGTGCCCAGCTATATAGAGGGCATTACTGGTTTACAGCAGTACATGCTGGTGGGGCTAATTATTTTGATGGCTGTGTTCTCCAGTACGGATATTCGCTATGTAAAGATTTTAAGCCTTGGCTCCAGCGCTCTGTTTTTGCTACTGACTCTGGTAATGCTACTAGCTTCAGGAGCCTCTATGCAGGGCTATTTGTCTTCAATGGCTAATATTGCTGGGTACTTTGAAAATCTCCATCGCTTTGTGAGTCCAATCAGTGATTATCACGGTTGGTACCTATTTTGGTGGTTTGCCTGGAGTATTATGATTGGTCAGTTTGTGGCCAGGTTTGTCAGTGGTCTAAAGACCTGGCAGCTATTGCTGGCGCTACTGGTTATACCTTCCATTGCCATTGGCCTTTGGTTCTCTGTGCTCTATTACTATTTTTCCAATGAGATTGCTGTGGCTGGCATACTGCGAACTGCAATGGTAACCCTGGGTATTATTTTTGTGATTAATTCACTGGATTCATTAATGCGTTTATATACAGATAATCTGTCAATAACAGTGAAGCAACTGGGGCGGCTTAAGTATATTCTCGGAAACTGGTTATTAATGAGCCTGCTGGTGCTACTGTATCAGCTGACCCCGCTTAAAATTGAATGGGTGGGGCTGCTGGTAATTGGCTTATATGTGGTGATTTATACACTGCTATTTAGGCACAGAAGCCTGCTTGGCAAAGATTTTTCTCAGTCTCAGCTCGATCAACGGGCTTAACCCAGGTGTATTGACTAGTGCGACGGACAACAGATTACGATTATATAGTGGTTGGGGCTGGTTCAGCTGGTGCCATTGTTGCGTCCAGATTATCTGAGGACGCGGATTGCACTGTCCTGTTAGTCGAATACGGCGGCTCTGATGCCAGTGTATTTATTCGCATGCCCTCAGCTCTGGGTATTCCCATGAACAGCAATAAATATAACTGGGGTTTTGAGTCCGCGCCTGAGCCCTATCTCAACAATCGGCGTATGAATTGTCCCAGAGGCAAGGTGATGGGGGGCTCATCCTCAATCAATGGCATGGTCTATGTCAGAGGCAACGCCAGAGATTACGATGAGTGGGAGTCATTAGGTGCCGCTGGCTGGAATTACCAAAACTGCCTGCCATACTTTAAAAAGCTGGAAAACCATCAGTGCCGAAACAGTGAATATACTGGCATAAATGGCCCTGTGGCGATCTCTGCTGGTAATAATATGCGCAACCCTCTGTACCGGGCTTTTATCGATGCTGGTGTCGAGGCGGGTTATGGCGAAACTGATGACTACAATGGTTACCGGCAAGAGGGATTTGGACAAAAGTTTATGAACGTCGATGCTGGAGTGCGTGCCTCCAGTAGCCGTGCCTACCTTACAATGGCAAAGAAAAGGCCTAACCTGACTATCATTAAGCGTGCCCTGGTCACTGGAGTTAAGTTTGAGGGTAAAACTGCGACCGGTATTGAATACCGAAAGGGTGGCAAAATCAGACAGGCTAGTGCTCGTCGGGAGGTCATACTCTGCGCTGGCGCCATAGGCTCACCGCATTTACTGCAGGTTTCTGGTGTGGGGCCCATAGAGATATTAGAAGCCGCAGATATCGACATGGTGCATGAGCTACCAGGTGTGGGTGAAAACCTTCAGGATCATCTCGAATTTAATTTTCAGTATCGCTGTAAACAGCCCATCAGCCTCAATAGCAAGCTGGGGCTTTTGCAGAAAGCATTTATTGGCGCCCGCTGGCTATTGTTTAAGACTGGTCTGGGCCGCACCAATCACTTTGAGGCCTGTGCCTTTATTCGCTCCAGAGCTGGGGTTGAGTCACCGGATATTCAATACCACTTTCTGCCTGGTGCAGTTACCTACGATGGCTCGGTCGCCTTTAAAGGCCACGGATTTCAGGTGCATGTAGGGCATAACAAGCCGACCAGCAGGGGTTATGTGCGCGCGCTATCAGCTGATGTCCGCCAGCATCCGCAGATTTTGTTTAACTATTTGCAGACCGAGGAAGATCGACAGGGTTTCCGCCAGTGCGTGCATCTTACTAGAGAAATAATGAATCAGCCGGCTATGGATGCCTATCGTGGTGAGGCAATTCAACCGACCTCTGAGGTGCTGACTGATCAGCAGATTGACGCCTTTGTTCGCAACTCAGTCGATAGTGCCTATCATCCGGCTGGTACCTGCAAAATGGGCACTGACCAGATGGCCGTGGTTGATGCAGATCTGCGGGTGAGGGGGGTTGCTAACTTGCGGGTTATCGACTCTTCAGTGTTTCCATTGCTGCCCAATGGTAATCTCAATGCACCTACCATGATGCTGGCGGAGCGAGGAGCAGATTTAATTAAAGGCCATAGCCTCAAGCTTTCTAGGTCGGCACCGACATATACAGTTAGGGACTGGAAGCAGCGACAACGACAGGGCGAGCCAGTGCGCCGCGCCTAGGGCTTTATAGATATTTATGCTTACTAAAACTCAATCAACAATGGAAGTATTTAACCAACACTGGGCTGTTGGCAAATACAACAATGACTTTGAATCTTCACTGCGACTCGCTGTGAAGCATGAGTTAGAGGGGGGCGATATAAATAATGAATTGCTGCGCAGTCTTGGGCTCAGAGATAAGCTGGAAGATGATCATGGGCGAGGCGTCTATCTCCACAGTAGAACCGCGCAGTTATCAAAACGCAAAGATTCTATTGTTGGACAGGCTACGAGAATAAGAAGTATTGAAACTGAAATGGGCTGGGTGCAGGAGACCCTGACCAACTTAAAAAATAATCTCGGTGAGTTGCAAACCGAACCCTCCCCGGAGTCTATAGAGGCAGCTAAGAGCAGTCTTGTTTTGCAGCAAAAGGCGGAAATAGATGTTGAGGGCAAGCTGGCACAGGCTTTATCCTGGGCAGTCACTCTGGCGTCGATTGTATTTTTATTAAGCTTAATTCCAATTTTGCTGGTATTTCCCAGCATGGCGTCCCATAAACTCTCACTGTCTATCCTGGCTACTATTGCAGGTACGGTATTATTTGGTGGGCTGGTTTTTTTTGGCACCCACAGGTCTCATGAAAATTTAAATTTCCATCTGCGAACTCGCCATGATGAAGATTTAAATAGCGAGTCGTTGATTAAAGAGCTGAGTCTGCAAATTGAAAACGAAGAATTTCACCGTATAGCCACAGAGATTGAAGAGTTACAGAAGAGTACCGTGCGTCTAAGGTACTCTCATAAAGTCAGCCTTGAACGGCTCGAAGCACTGTTTGAATAAACTATGTTAAAAACTCCCTTTAAAGCTCCATTAATAAGCCTGTATATCAGTATTCTGTTGACCTCACAGACCTGTGCAACTATCAGCATAGATGGTGTGCTAGACGAGCCAGAGTGGAGCGAGGCACAGCTCTATAGCGATTTTGTTACCGTAGAGCCCCTCACAGGGGAGGCGGCAAAATACAGTACTCAGGCGCGTTTATTTACCAATGAGCAAGGTATCTTTATTGGTTTTACCAACTATCAGCCTGCCACGATAAAGCGAGTTAACAGGCAGTTTCCCCGGGATGCTGAAATTGAAGCAGACCGCAACGTTGTCAGCATTGATTTTGATGGCACTGCCCTGGCAGGTTATGACTTCACTGTAGGTTCGGCTAACTCACAGCAGGATGGCATAGTGACGCCTGGTAATTATTCTGCCGACTGGGATGGTATCTGGTACTCCCAGACCTCCTCAGAGGCGGATTATTGGTACAGCGAAATTCATATTCCCTGGACAGTTGCGCCCATGACCAATTCACCAGATGGCCGCAAAAATATAGGTCTTTGGTTTTCGCGGGTGGTATTTGATGAGTCTCTGCGCTTTGCTTTCCCCAATGCCTATTTCACCCGCACAAGGTTTATGGAGGACTGGGAGCCACTGGAGGTAAGCCAGGTAACCACTTCTACCATGGATTGGTTTCCCTACATTAGTTACAGCAGTGATCTCTATGATGGCGAAGCCTCAGAGTCAAGCGGTAGCAATGACTTTGATGGCGGTCTAGACTTTGTCTGGCGCCCCAACAGCAACACCCAGCTCACCGGTGCTATTAACCCGGATTTTGGGCAGGTGGAGAGTGACGACCTGGTGGTTAATTTCTCTGCTGTAGAAACCTTTGTTACCGAGAAGCGACCGTTCTTTACAGAAAACCAATCGCTGTTTAGCGCTAATATCCCCAACGGCGATCAGGCCCTGTATACCAGGCGTATTGGCGCGGGGCCTGCAAGTTATACGAGCAGTCTTGTAGACATAGAGTTGGCCGCCAAACTGACCTATTTTGGCGAGACTACAGATTTGGGCCTATTTGCGGTGAGCGAAGATAGTGCAGATAGCAGTCTGGGTGGAGACTTCTTGTCGACCAGGCTACAGCATAAGGTCGCTGGTCTGACTCTGGGTCATCGGCTGACTTATGTCGAGCGATCTGCACTGAATAGAGAGGCCAGAGTGCAGGTGGCCGATATGATCTGGCAAAAAAGTGACACTACAGAAATTCGCGGGCAGATTCTCCACTCGGATATCCGTCAGCAGGGTAACAGCATTAATGACCAGGCCAGCATTAGTAATCAGGACTTTGCCGGCTGGGTCAATTGGTCCTATGCACCCAATGATGAGTGGTATCACATTCTATATCTGTCCCATTATGGCGACAGCTTTGATATGAACGATATGGGCTATATGCAGCGCAATGACTTTAGAGAGTTTTTTGGCAGTACCCGCTATGACCGTTTGCAGTTTCCTGACAGCTCGCCATTTCTCTCCAGCTCCACTGTACTGGAATATGGCTCCACAGAAACTACCGGCGGCGACCGCCTCTTTCTATGGGCAGAACTGGATCACAGCTGGACTTACAGGTCTACCCGCAAGCTGGCTCTTGAGGGAGGTGCTGCGGCTCCTGGCTGGGATGATCAGATTACCAGAGGCAATGGGATGCTGGCCGGCTCGGCGCGCTATTGGTTGGAGACTAGATATGCCAGCCCCAGAGGGAACAATTTTACCTACAGTGTCAGGGTTAATCTGGAATACAGCGACACCGAAAAACTGGCTTTGGATATGAATTTTAAGCCCCAATTCTACCTCAGTGAAACCGTTACTCTGGGTGGTAAATTTAGCTATAAAAAACTTCAGGAATGGCTGATTTGGGACTTTGCTACAGAGCAGCTGGCAGCTTATAACGCCGATCATTTCAATGTGGATATTCGGGTTGACTGGTACCCCTCGAGCCGCCAGGAAGTGCGGCTAAAATTCCAGTGGGTAGGCATAGAATCGGCCCAGATAAACAGCTATCAGCTGAGCAATGCAGGGCGTCTGCTGTCTTCAGATATCCAGGCCGCGGATTTTAGCTTAAGCGATACTGCCTTGCAGCTGCGCTACAGGTATCAGCTGGCGCCTCTGTCCGATATTTTTTTGGTCTATAGCCGCGGCGGCTATTTCGATACTGACGAGGCCGACACTGGACCGAGAAACCTGTTAAAACATGGCTGGGATGGCCTTCAGGTAGAGTCTGTTATAGCCAAAATTCGCTATAGATTTTAGTCATATAAGGTAGTCTTGATCTGTGTTCGAACCCTGAGTTACAGTCTATTTAGGCAGTGTAAGTCCAGTCATGATAAAAGGTAAATTATGAAACCAGTCTGTTTAGTGATCGGCGCCGGCGCAGGTATTGGCGGTAACGTGGGTATGGGTTTTGCGGCCGAGGGCTATCATGCAGTGCTCTGCCGTCGCAGCGATCAAAACGGGCTTAACAAACTGGTGGCCGACATTCAGGCACAGGGTGGAGATGCCTCGGGCTTTCTACTCAATGCGATACAGCCAGATACCATTGAGCAAATGGTTGAGAATATAGAAAAGGATATAGGCCCCATTCAAGTGGTGGTTTACAACCTGGGTGCCCAGATCGGCGATCGCTCACTGGCAGAGACTTCATACAAAGCTTTTGAAATGGGGTGGCGCATTGCTACCCAGGGTTTATTTCGCGTTGCCTCCTCGGTCTGCCCGCTGATGGAAAAACGAGGCCAGGGCACAATTATAGTAACCTCTGCCACGGCTGCGGTGCGCGGCAATGCAGGCCAGCACTCCCATGCTGCAGCCATGGGCGGGCGTCGCATGCTGTGTCAGTCGCTCAATGCAGAAATGGGTCCCAAAGGAATTCATGTGGCCCATGTGCTTATCGATGGCGCAGTAGATGCACCAGATACCCTGGGTAAGATGCTAGGCCCAGAACAGTTTCAGGCGCTACGAGAGAGCAGGGGGCTCGAGCATGATGGCCTAATGCTGCCAGACAAAATTGCCGAGACCTATCTGCACCTGGCCCAGCAGCACAGATCTACCTGGACACACGAGTTAGATCTGCGCTCATTTACCGACCTACCCTGGTGGAATCACTAGAAGTTTAGGCCTTGCATGAGCTAAATATTCTGCTCCGCTAGTATGGTTTATTGTTTTTGAATAATACATACTGGTTATACAAGAATAGATAGAATGCCGCTGATTAAACAGCGGCCTAATACATAATAATTAAATAGCTCGAGAATTTTTTATGCGTATCGCTTTTCACTGGATATCCTTGGTCGCCTGTATTTCAGTTTTGTCAGCTTGCGGCGGTGGAGGAGGCGGTGGTTCGTCTGTGACGCCACCTGTGATACCGCCAGTGACAACAAATCAGCCGCCAGTTCTGGACCTGGCTGCGGAGGTTTCGGTGCTTGAGGGGTCTATCGAGATTGCCACAGTCAGTGGTACGGATCCTGAAAATGAGAGCCTGACGTTCAGTCTCTCGGGAGGGAATGATAGAGAGTTATTTGAGATATCCTCTGCCGGAAGCATTAGCTTTATTGATGCACCTGACTTCGAAACCCCTGGGGATACTGATGGCAACAACAGTTATCAGGTCACGGTGTTGCTGACTGATAGTCAGGGCGCCACAGATAGCCAAAGCATGGTGGTAAGGGTAACCAATGCAGTAGAGGGGCGTGTTGTTGATGGCCCACTGTCAGGCAGCACGGTATTTATTGATCTCAATAATAACTTACTGGCCGATTCAGCTGAGCCTAGAGCCCAGACTGACAGTCAGGGATATTTTGCCCTCCCCGAGCCTGCGGGCGATGGTGCTGCTCGATTAGTGGCTCTGGGTGGTACCGATATCAGCACCAATACGGTGCTCAGTCAGTTAGCGCTAATTGCAGATTTGCCTGGGGATCTGGTCAGCTCGGCAGTTATTTCTCCGATCAGTTCGGTGATCGCTGGCGCGGACAGCGATGAGGACAAGGCGCTGATTTTAACTGCGCTAGGCATTGACGGCACAGTTGATGAGTTTCTGGCCATGGACCTTTGGGCGTTGGCAGAAGCTGAGGACAGCGACGGATTGCGTCTGCAGCGGGTCAATCAGCAGATAGCGCTGGTTATGACAACTATTCAATCTCTTGACGAAGACCAGGTGACATCAGAACTACCCAGCCTTGCTGAGGAAGCCGCCGCTGCAATTGCAACACAGATTAGTAATACCGGTGCAATAGACATGCAGTCCACCAGCCAGCTGATTGAAGTTGTCAACATGGCGTTGCCAGATCTTGATTCACTATCGGTGCAAGTGATTGCGGCCGTGGCCGAGACCATGGCGGATATCAATGAACTTTTAGACGGGGCGAGCGTGGATCCTACCTCCGAGGCCGCCATTGAGCTTATCCAAACCACCCAGACAGAGCTCCTGGATTCAATAGCTGATCTGGTTGACTCGGAAATCAGCCTGAGTGAGTTTAATGCTGAGACCAGTCTGGATACTCTTTTCGCTGATAATCAGATATATACCTCTTACACACCACCAGTTGCAGGCGATAATACTTTACTGGGCAAGGTGATTGATGGCTACGTCTCCGGAGCCACTGCATTTCTCGATATCAACTTTAATGGCACTCTTGATGAGGGTGAGCCTTCCGCTGTTTCTCGTAATAACGGTGATTTCACATTTGATTTAACCGATGATCAGCTGCAGTGTGCCAGCTATGTGCCAACAGTGGTTAATGTGCCTGTAGGCGCCATAGACTCTGAGTTTGGCGAGGTAACGGAAGCCTATCAAATGGTGCTTCCACCCCGTTTTGAGGCATTGACTGATGAGGATGTTCTCAATGTATCCCCACTGACATCTCTGGTATGGAGTGCGATTGAAACACAGCTTAAGGGCGATTTGACCGCACTTAGCTGTCAGGCGCTGGCGGATGATCAGTCTAAGAGAGAGCAGGTGATGGGGGTCCTGGCGTCCGCTACTTCTGATGTGGTATCTCATTACAATGTGTCTGCGGATCAGCTTTTCGATGACTTTATTGCGCAGGACGATGCTGAGGCAAAAGCGGTTGCTGTCAAGATGGTCAAGGGATTAAAAAAGAGCCTGACCGAGACTCTTGCACTGCAAACAAATTACCCAAATGCCACCTGGGCGAAAGTCAATTATTACTTCTTCAGCGAGTTAGATGGGGGCGAGCTCTATCCCAATGCATGGTATCGCGATCTGGACTTATCCAATGGCGACTCGATTACCAAAAAGGTCGTAAAAGTATCCGATGATCTAAGTCAAGAAATTCGGACAATTCTTTATGAGAAAACTACTCTCTCTTCGTTTGATGGAGCCAACCTGCGAGAGGAAATAGGCTATGAGTCTAGAGGTGGCGATGAATCAGGCTACTCCTGCAACTATAAAGAAGAAGTATCAATCTCGACTGGAGGCGTCGAGTACCAGCTGGTAAATCTCGGAAGTGATAGCGACCCTGCGAATATAGACTCTTGTGAACTTCCTGATTTTTCTGATCAGTCAACGGGCCGGTATATTTTCTATCGCTCTATTGTTAATGGCATAGACTCTGGAGCCCAGTTTGCCTTTGCGCCGAAAGAGGACAAGTTTCCGGCACTTAACCAATGGGTTAATCTGGTAGACAACATGGCCTCGCTATCGCCTGATAGCCTCGTGAACTATGTCCAGAGCTTGCCCTATGGCTTCTGTGACTCGGGCTCTGCTGGGGCATACGGAGTGACTCGCTCGCGCTCTGAAACCATCAATGGTAAAAAAATCACGCTATCGCGTAGCGAGGACGGTAGCTATGAGCGCCGCACCGAATTCGAAGATGGCACTTCACTTGTGGAGGTTTCTACCATCGATGCTGTGCCCGGTTGGGACAATTGCCCTGCACCAGATTTTGATGCGGACGGCGCACCGGATTCAATTGATCCAGACGACGATAATGATGGTTTTGCGGATGCCAGTGATGTGTTTCCGCGCGATGTTGATGAGTGGCTAGATACTGACGGTGACGGTCTGGGTAATAATGCGGATACTGATGATGATAATGACGGTGTAGCCGATATCAATGATCAGTTCCCTCTGGACGCCGGCAATATCGTCGACTCGGATGGCGATGGTATTGTTGATCGAGACGACGTAGCGCCAAATGACAGTGCTATTTCAGGTGCTATGCAGCTAGATTTCTCTGATGCAAATGCATTGGGACTTGGCTCTGCAATCGATCGTGACTCCATTGGGAATGTGGCCTCCGTTTTTGATAACAGTCAGAATCCAAAGCTAATGCATCTAATCGCTGAAGCACTCTTTCCCAAGGCCTGGGCAAATGATGTAACTCTGGATGCACTAACCAATGCGCTTGGCTGGGATGAAAATGGTGACTTGGTCGCCAATACGGTGCTCTCCAATGAAACCAAGTTTATCGCTGAGGCGGCAGTATCGCCCAATGGGCAGTATCTCTATTTACTCACCAGTGCTCATATTCAGCGAGCGCTGCAGAATGTAGATCCAGAATCATGTTCTATTTATAGAGTGGATCTCGTTGATAGTTCCCATACCTGTCTACTGGATGTCGAGAGTGGTGATGTCCAGCCTCGCTCACTAAATAGTGCTCTCAGGTTTGATAATTCTCGGGGTGGCATGGTATTTAGAGCCGATGGTGCTGCATTGATTCATGGGTTCAACTGGGAGCGTCTCAACAGCGAACCAGAGCCCTGTGGCTGTGCCTCGGGCAGTGTCTGGTTTATGTCTCCAGATGGGAAAATCACCGATTTGCCACGCGATGTGGGCTGGGAGGCGGCAACAGCGGTGTGGATTAATGATGAGTTATTCGCTGTTCCAGAGTCTAATTATGATATTCAGGATGCTAGTCAGGAACGTATTGCAATCTACAGTGCCGAGACGTTGACACGCACTCAGCTTATCGATGATAACAGTGCTAATGGGGTTGTGCTCTCGCTATTGCGAGCGAGCGGCGCCCTGCACTGGAGTGGTCATAGGTTAGACCCTGACACTCTTGAGGTAACAGAAAGTGGACAAAATGGCTACCCCATTGTTGACCAGTCTGGAGCAAAGCTTTTCTACTTTAGCGAGCAGACTGTTACCAATGCCGACGGATCCATTGTGCTGGATCTTATTGCAGATGGTGCCGAATCCTATAACTGGCAAGAGCAGAGCGGTGTTGGTACAGATATAAAATATACGCCCCTTGCCTTTTCAGAAGACTATATCGGGTACATGAAAGTACACCCACCGGCGGCCCCTATTCAGAGCATTGAGGGTACCAGCTGGGCTGGTGGTGGCACCACTTTGGAACTGTCAGATGGCCGCGGTTCGCTCGAGTTGCATGGCATGAACACCTTCAAACTTTTCCCGAGTGACAGTCTTGTATCTGATCTTACGCTTAACTACCAGGTCGCAGTGAACGGTAGTTTAGAGTCCCGGGCGATTACCATTCCCGCAAAGGTTTTAGAGAATTGGCGTGCCGATGATAATGCGTCTGATCATATAAACTGGGCTCTGCCAGAATCTGAGATTGAGGGGTTTTGTGCCTACGCCTATAAGACTGAAGCTCTGCAGTGTGTGCAATTATCAGATTACGATGTTCGCGCCTTTGATATGGAAAGTGACAGATCCACCAGGTACGACGATGATGCAGTGTGTCCTGATGGGTCTTGCAACGCATTTCCCGGTGTCTCCAATATAGTTATAACGGATGACGTGCTTCGCGTTTATTTTAAGGACTCCACAGACCATAAATACTACGAAGCCAAAGCATCCATTTCGTCGTTTATGGATGAAGGGGAGTCTGCACTTGAGTTTTCCCTGGCAGAAAATGGCGCGGGTGAAGTAAATATAATCGCCGCGGCCACTAAGTTGGCACCTCTGAGTCCACTGAACCTCGAAGGCGTTACTATAACTGAGTTGTCCAGCCAAACGTTTAGTATCGACTTTGGTCAGCCACTATCCAAGTACGCCGCACTGCCTGGTTTTGAGATCTGGAATGGCAGCGCTACCGTGCCTTTGGCGAGAGAAGAACTGTGGACCAGTGATCGCAGTCAGGTCACTGTATATGCTTCATCCAAAGGTCTGATCGGTGGAGCTGAACATGAAATGAGAATAGTGGATCCGCTATTTATAGTCGATAGCACCAGGCGCTATGAGCTTGCGGAAGCACTCACCTTCACACCATCTGGAGTCAATGCATTTAAATTAGCGGGTGATTCGATACAGTTAAATGACTATGACCCGGACAGTCAGGCGGTGGTGGTCAGTAATGTGGATGTAGTGTCGGGTGGGGGCTCAATGTCTATTGATCTGAGTGCCAGCCCACTCAATATCGATAATATGACTAATGCGACCGCTGGCAGTGACTTTAAGACACCCACATTAAGTTTCGGATTAGACAGTCTCCCAGTGAGTGAGGGTACGGCTACTGTCGCTATTAATCTTATCGATGGAGATGACCAGATTAAATCATCCGCTGAGCGCCAGATTGCTGTGGAGTTCACTGTTGACTGGGTTTCTGACGGTGCCAACGCATCGATCACCGTTCCTGCGCAAACGGTAGATGCGTTCTATGTCACTTCCGCTGGCATTGCTGTGGAAATTGCCGTGGAAAATCTGGATGCAGATACCCTGTTCATCACATCTGGTGGACCTGTTTATCCAGCCACGCTTGATTTAAAGCTGCTCTCGGCTCTGAATAAAGTGGATGCACTGTCCCCAGCTTCTCTGCTTGGCGCGGGCACCTACCATGTTTCCCTGACCACATCATTGCCTATGGTGGATGCAGATGGATCGGTGGTGACTGAACTCAATGCGGTGGTGCAGATAGGCGCCGAGTAAGATAACGACCAGGCTCTCGGCTCTACCATTAGGGCCGAGTTGACTGAATCGTTATATTGCAGGCAAAACTGGGCTCCAAATAGTGAACCACTAACGGGGCTAGTACAGCTGATTATCGCCCAGAGGCACTTCCAGGGCATTGCAGTTAGTTTTGTCTGGGCCACCCACCATTTCATCATAGGGGCTGGTGTGGCGCAGCACAGTCTCTGTTGCCTTTACCTGGGCCAGTGACTTTTGCAGCTCAATTAACTTGTGAGACTTGAGAAAATTGCCGCTGTTATCGGCAATATAGTACTCCTCTCCCTCCACCACGGCAGACACCATATACAGGCTTAAGTCCACAGAGTGATAAATCAGCTTGTCGACCACAAAATACTTTTTCAGTTTTGCCAGAGGCATTTTCATAAAGTGAATCCTTGTTGGGCATAACGCAAAAAGCCCTCCGAAGAGGGCTTTTGACTGCAAACACAGCTTCTGACTTTTATACTAGTGCAAGTGCCATATCGATCATACAAACTACAGAGCCCACCCAGGAGATTGAGCGCAGCATATTGATGCCAAACAGGTACAGTGGGATATAAACAACGCGCAGAGCCAGCCAGATCATCGCCGCACCACTGACATCTACCTGTAACTGCATAGCCAGCAAGCAGAGGGCTAAAAATGCCGGCAAGCTGGCCTGCAGATTGGCAGAGGCCCGGCTCGCTCGCTCATACATAATCGAGGTTTCAACAGCGTCATCCCGGCTGGAGAACAACCAGGCAGAATTTTTCAGATTGAGGAGCATTGGCAGCAGCCAGATTTGGAACAGTGTCAGTGCCAATGTGTAGATAATGATATCGCTCATGGAGGTTTTCCTTATTGTTATTGGTGATAGCTCACAGCTTAGCAACAATCAAACTCCCGTCGTACCCTTTTGGCGTATCTATACACCAATTATTGG
>JAYPYO010000014.1:0-6915 GCA_038135995.1 Porticoccaceae bacterium | reverse complement strand
CCCCGGGAAATCAGAGCAGAGTCTGTGCTGGTGCGCCCCTATGGCATGGCCACTCAGGCTGCGCCCTTTGACTCCTTTCAGGTAGCGGATATTGGTGATGTGGCTGTCAATCCCTACAATCTGTTAAAAACTGTAGATGCTATTGAGGCTGCCGTGGATGGGGTTTTGGCCGCGGGGGCCAAGCCTGTGTCTGTGGGTGGAGACCATACCTGTACCTTGCCAATACTGCGATCCATTGCCAAGGTTCATGGCCCAGTGGCACTGATTCATATTGATGCCCATGCCGATATCAATGACGAGATGTTTGGGGAAAAAATTGCCCATGGAACGGTCTTTCGCCGTGCTATCGAAGAGAGGCTAATAGAAACCAGCAAGATGTTTCAGATTGGCCTCAGGGCTACCGGCTATGCGGCAGATGATTTTGACTGGTCCAGAGAGCAGGGGGCCAAAGTGATTACCGCGGAAGAATGCTGGTATCAATCCCTGGCGCCATTAATGGATCAGGTTCGTGACACCATAGGCCCTGACACCCCGGCTTATCTATCCTTTGATATTGATGGCCTGGACCCCTCAGTGGCACCTGGTACAGGTACCCCAGAGCCCGGCGGGCTTACATCCTCTCAGGGGCTGGAGGTTATTCGAGGCTGCTTCGGTTTAAATTTGGTGGGCTGTGATTTGATGGAAGTGTCGCCACCTTACGACACCACAGGCAATACCTCGCTGTTGGCGGCCAATCTGCTCTTTGAAATGCTCTGTAGCCTGCCGGGTTGTATTCGCCGCAACTAGTTGGCCGACAGTGGTGCCGGGGTGCCCTCAAACACAGTACCCCAGATCTTAATATCTTTTATGCGCTTGGGGCTGACTTTATAGGGGTCGGCCTCAAGAATAGTAAAGTCAGCTTTTTTACCCGCCCGTATTGAGCCAATCTCATCTTCATAACCCATCACCCAGGCGGCATTAATGGTAATTGCTCGCAGTCCGGCATCCAAACTGACCCGCTCATGCTCACCGGTCAAGTTGCCATTAATGGTGACACGGTTTACCGCTGCAGACACCAGGGTCAGAGGTTCGAGCGGCGCCATGGGACTGTCCGAGTGGAAAGCAAAGGGTACGCCCAGCCGCTCCAGAGAGCCCAGCCTCACCATCTGATTGCCGCGGTCGGCACCCAGCCATTGCTCGCTGTAAATATCACTGAGAATAAAATGGTAATAGGGGTTGGCAGACACCACAGCGCCCAGCTCTTTTAGCTGACGGTTTTGGTCCTCGGTGGTGTAGGCAAAATGCTCCAGAGACAGACGATGGTCTGGTTTGGGGGTATTGGCCTGCAATGTTTTAATCAGTTTGATCAGCCGCGCAGCACTGCCATCACCATTGGTGTGGGCATGGAGCTGATAACCCGCATCCCAAAATGCCTGGGCCCACTGGGTGGTCACATCCTCGGGCACCATCCACACGCCCTCGTGGCCATCGATATAGCCCGGAAAGTCAAATTGGGCCAACCCACTATAGATAGCGCCATCCATCATCAGTTTAAAGCGTCGATCCAGTTTTACCCTGTGACTGTTCTGCGAGCGCCACTGGTCAATCTCCTTAAAGGCGTCTTCTATAGAGACACCGCGGCCAAGAAAGTCGGTAATAATCGGGGTAAGAATCAAACGAGCAGGGGCTTTGGCGGTCTCAACCGCATGGCGAATCATAGCAATCTCGCTGGTCGGATCTCCGAATACACCAGTGCCCATATCCAGCGCTGTGGTCACACCACCCTGATGCACCATACGGATAAAATTTTGCATACCCTGAGCAAACCGCGCTGGCTCAAAGATAAAGGTCATCTTGGGTATCAGCACATACATGCCGTTTTCAAAGAAGTGGCCACGCTCCCAGCTGGTGAGAGGGTTGTCTGCCAACTGGGCCTCAGTGACGCCCAGTAAATCCATTGCCGCATCATTGCCAATCAACTCGTGGAATGAACGATGCCACAGCATCACCGCCTGATCCGGAAACAGCTCGCTTAGCTGTTGGCGAAATAGCGTGCCGTGCCAGAGCGGGTGATAGCCCCAGGTGATAAAGGGGATATTTGGGTTATTGTGCTGGGCAACCAGTTCTTTTAACCGTGCAATATAGGCTTTAGGTGTTGTGGCCCCGGGAAATTTACCCGTAGGCAGGGACCAGTCATCCGGGGCAATAAATGGAAACTGGGTTAGCACCGCAGGCAGCGAGGGGTGCACATGGGGCTCAATAAAGCCCGGCATAATAATTTTGCCCTCAAAGCGCCGGTCGATAAGGGTGTTTTTTTGCTCCATCCAGCTGCCGAGAGAGTCCAGGGTGCCCACAGCTACAATCCGACCATCGGCCACAGCCACCGCCGTTGCCTCGGGCAGTGCGGGCTCCATGGTAATAATCTTTTTGGCGGTGTAGATCACCAGATTATCTACCGGCTTTGAATTTGGGGATAGCTCAGCGGCCCAGGATAGGGGCGCGGATAAAAGCCACAGCACAGCAAGATTAAGGATCGATTTCATGGGCTCCACCGGTCGATTATTTTTATAATTTGACGCCGCATTATGATAGCCAAAATAGCCTGTTATGGCCTAGTATGGCAACTAACGACGATAAAAATAACAACATATAACCCTAATAACCGCAGTAACCCAGTTTATAGCGAGGAGCAGTGTATGAAGACCAGAGCCGCCGTTGCATTTGGAGCAGGAAAACCCCTGGAAATAGTCGAGGTCGATCTGGACGGCCCCAGAGCCGGGGAAGTACTGGTAGAGATCAAAGCCACCGGGGTCTGCCACACCGATGCCTTTACCCTGTCTGGCGATGATCCGGAGGGTGCCTTTCCGGCTATTTTGGGTCACGAGGGCGCAGGGGTGGTGGTCGATGTGGGCCCCGGGGTGCAAAACCTCAAGCCCGGTGACCATGTGATCCCGCTGTATACCGCGGAATGTCGCGAGTGCGATTTCTGCCTCAACCCTAAGACCAATCTCTGCCAGGCGGTGCGAGCCACTCAGGGTCAGGGCGTTATGCCCGATGGCACCAGCAGGTTCTCTCTGGATGGTGAGCCAATTCTCCACTACATGGGCTGTTCAACCTTTTCCAATTACACCGTTTTGCCCGAGATTTCTCTGGCCAAGGTACGCGAGGATGCTCCCTTCGACAAGATCTGCTATATCGGCTGTGGTGTCACCACGGGTATTGGCGCGGTAGCCTTCACCATGAAAGTCGAGGCGGGCTCCACAGTGGCGGTATTTGGCCTCGGGGGCATAGGCCTTAATGTGATTCAGGGTGCCAAAATGGTGGGTGCCACTCGCATTATTGGTATCGACCTAAACTCAGATCGCGCCGCGTTGGGCAAGCAGTTTGGTATGACAGACTTTATTAACCCCCGGGAGGTGGAGAATGTGGTCGACCATATTATTGATATGACCGGTGGCGGTGTGGACTACAGCTTTGAATGCATAGGCAATGTAGAAGTAATGCGTCAGGCATTGGAATGCTGTCATAAAGGCTGGGGTGAGAGCTGTATTGTAGGTGTTGCTGGTGCTGGCAAAGAGATATCCACTAGACCCTTCCAGCTGGTGACCGGTCGCTCTTGGCGCGGTACCGCCTTTGGCGGAGCGCGGGGTCGCACCGATGTGCCAAAAATAGTCGACTGGTATATGGATGGCAAAATTAACATCGATGATCTGATTACCCATAAGATGCCACTAGACGATATCAATAAAGCCTTTGACTTAATGCATGCGGGCGAGAGTATTCGGTCAGTTGTTGAGTTTTAAGGCGGAGTTTTAAATGACAATTGAACAGATTAGCGCCAACCACAGCTTTGGCGGACAGCAGCTGCGCTTCAAGCATCAGTCTACCGCTTTGAGTTGCGAGATGACATTCTCCGTGTATCTGCCGCCGCAGGCAGAGCAGGGGGTTGTTCCTGTGCTGTACTGGTTATCTGGCCTTACCTGCACTGATGAGAATTTTGTACAAAAGTCCGGTGCTCAGCAGTACGCAGCAGAGCATGGCATTGCTATTGTTTGTCCAGATACCAGTCCCCGAGGTGAGGCTGTAGCTGATGACCCTGAGGGTTCCTACGATATGGGTCTGGGTGCTGGCTTCTATGTCAATGCCACAGAGCAGCCCTGGGTCCAGCATTACCAGATGTACAGTTATGTGGTGGATGAGCTACCTGCTCTGATCAATGCAGAATTCCCGGTGGACTCGACAAGAACCTCCATTTCAGGCCATTCCATGGGGGGGCACGGCGCCTTGACCATCGCCTTAAAGAACCCGGGCCAGTTTAAATCGGTCTCGGCATTTTCACCGATCTGTTCGCCGTTAAATTGCCCCTGGGGTGATAAGACATTAACTAACTACCTCGGCAGCAACCGCGATACCTGGGCCCAGTACGATACCGTAGCTCTGGTAGGTCAGGCCACAGAGCATCTGCCGGTGCTGGTAGATCAGGGTGAGGGGGATAACTTTCTTGAGGAGCAGCTTAAAACGCCACTGCTGATTGAGGCGGCAAAAAAGGCCGCTTTCCCTATGGATATTCGCCTGCAACCGGAATACGACCACAGCTACTTTTTTATTGCTACGTTTATAGGGGAGCATATCGCATTTCACGCCCGTGCAATGGGGGCTGGCAGGGCATAGAGTAGCGGTCCTTATCAGATAAATAAGAGTCGCTTAGGGCCCGAATTCACAGGGTTGATGGTGATAGACTGCGGCGCATTAAGAGCGAGCTTAGCGTTTCTAAGGTTAGGGCACAGGAGCCGCTCAGCAACAGGAGTTATTTAGACGTGGACACAGGCGCACAACATACCGCTGATATCAGTCATCTTGTGGCTCAGTTTAAGACTGTGCCCGGCGGTCTATTGCCGCTGCTACATGCCATTCAGGCAGAGCTGGGCTATGTGCCAGACTCAGTGGTGCCCAGTATTGCCAGCGGCCTTAATCTCTCCCGCGCCGAAGTACATGGCGTAATCAGTTTTTACCATGATTTTAAAACCCATCCAGTGGGCCGCCATACAGTGCAGATCTGCCGTTCCGAAGCCTGTCAGTCTATGGGCTCAAGGCAGCTGGAAGCCCATGCCAAGGCACTGCTGGGGGTGGACTACCATGAGACGACCGACGATGGTGCCATTACTCTGGAGCCAGTTTATTGCCTGGGCAACTGTGCCTGCTCACCCTCGGTACGTATTAATAATGATATCCATGCCCGTGTGGATGCCGAGCGGTTTGATGATTTGATGGCTGATCTGAGTGCTCCTGCAGGAGAGCCCAAATGAGTATTTATATCCCTCAGGATACCACTGCGCTGGCCCTTGGCGCGGAAGCTGTGGCCCGTGCATTGCAGGCCGCTGGTGTCGAGCCAGTGCGCAATGGCTCTCGCGGACTGTTCTGGTTAGAGCCTCTGCTTGAAGTTGATACTGAGAATGGGCGTATTGGTTTTGGGCCGGTAACCAATAAAGATATTCCCGGTATTCTCGATGCCCTAGAAACCGATGCCAGCAGTCATCACCTGTATCTGGGGCAGGTTGAGAAAATTGAATATCTGGCCAGTCAGCAGCGCCTGACCTATGCCCGTGCCGGGCTGGGTGATCCGGTTTGTCTGGATAATTATCAAGCCCTGAATGGCTTTGTGGGCCTGAGTAATGCATTGCAAATGGATGGTCAGCAGATTGTTGACCAGGTAAAAGACTCCGGCCTGCGCGGTCGTGGTGGCGCAGCTTTTCCCGCCGGTATTAAATGGCAGACGGTTTTAGACTGCGACTCAGAGCAAAAATATATTGTCTGCAATGCCGATGAAGGAGACTCCGGAACCTTTGCCGACCGGCTAGTAATGGAAGCCGATCCGTATCAACTGATCGAAGGCATGATTATCGCCGGTCTGGCAGTAGGCGCCAATCAGGGTTATATCTATCTGCGGTCCGAATACCCGGTCGCCCACAAGCTATTAAATATTGCAATTGAAAGGGCTGTAGAAGCCAACTTTCTTGGCGACAATATTCAGGGCTCCGGTAAAACCTTCCATCTGGAAGTACGTCTCGGCGCCGGTGCCTATATCTGTGGCGAAGAGACCTCATTGCTGGATAGCCTTGAAGGCAAGCGCGGCATGGTACGCGCCAAGCCGCCGCTGCCTGCTATTGAAGGCTTATTTGGCAAGCCAACAGTCGTCAACAATGTGCTGACACTGGCTGCAATCTCAACTATTTTGGAGCAGGGCGCAGAGGCCTATCAGAACTTTGGTATGGGCCGCTCGAGGGGCACCTTGGCCATCCAGCTGGCGGGTAATATTAAACGCGGCGGTCTGATCGAACTGGCTTTTGGTGTGACCCTGCGTGAAGTGGTTGAAGGCTATGGGCAGGGCACTCACAGTGGTCGTCCTATCCGCGCCATTCAGGTGGGTGGGCCACTGGGGGCATTTTTGCCCGAGTCCCAGTGGGATACACCTATGGACTACGAAGCCTTTGCGGCAATTAAAGCCATGATTGGCCATGGCGGTATTGTGGTGTTTGATGACAGTGCCGATATGGCAGCGCAGGCGAGGTTTGCTATGGAATTCTGTGTGGTGGAATCCTGTGGTAAGTGCACACCTTGCAGGATTGGTTCGGTGCGTGGTGTAGAAGTGATCGACCGTATCGTGGCCAATGAAAACCGCGATGATAATCTAATTCTGTTGCATGAACTGTGCGACACCATGGAGCTGGGCTCCCTCTGTGCCATGGGTGGTATGACACCGTTTCCCGTGCGCAGTGCGTTAACCCACTTCCAGGAAGATTTTTTTGTGCAAGACGCCGCAGGCTCTTTATTAGACGAGGCTACAGGCGTTAGCCCGGGAGGGAAATAGTATGTTGGAATTCTACGAACCCCAAGCAGATTATGGCACCCCAGCAAGCACCAGCACCGAGCTAGTGA
>JAYPYO010000013.1:0-46742 GCA_038135995.1 Porticoccaceae bacterium | reverse complement strand
TGTCTCTGCACTGCGCGAGTATAACGGTAGAGCTGCGCGAAGTCTTTCTCGCCAATAAACCAGAGGCTATGTTAGCACTGTCGAGCAAGGGGACTGTGCCTGTGTTGCAGTTGTCAGATCAGGTGTTAGATGAGAGCCTGGATGTAATGCACTGGGCACTGGGTCAATCGGACCCGGAAAACTGGCTGCGACCAGAACTGCAAGATCAAACTGCGGCATTGATTGCGACTAACGACGGGCCGTTTAAAACCCATCTGGACCAATATAAGTACTGGGACAGGTACCCGGCCGAATCCCAGGCGATGTACCGCCAGCGGGCAGAGCAATTCCTGATTCAGTTGGAGACCCTGTTGACCAGCCATACTTTTCTACTGGCCGACAGGCCCACCCTGGTCGATATAGCTATCTTCCCTTTTATTCGTCAGTTCGCTTTTGTCGATAAACTCTGGTTTGACCAGTCTGGTTACAGCCAGTTAAAACATTGGCTCGATTACTTCCTCAATTCTTTACTGTTTCTGGAATCGATGAAAAAGATACCGGCATGGCAGCCAGGGGATCAAGCCCAGTTATTCCCCTGGCCAGCCTCGGGCACCGATCAGTAGGCCCAGTCGATAACCACCTTGGCTCTGGCACTCTCCGGTGCTTTGGGCCCGGGCTGGAGCAGCCTGAAATTAAGCCCAGCTTCGGGGATATCTGCGCCGCCAAAGGGCAGCTTGGGGTTCTGATAGCGGTTGGGTCGGGCATCGGTAAATGAGCTGACCGCCGGGAAGCTCTCTGTGGTCTCTACAACCATCTCTCCATCCTCAATCCCCCAGATCACCAGCCCCTGACCAAATGGCTCCAGAGCAAAGGGCGCATCGGCAGAGTGACGGTTGCGCAGGGCGCGATCATAGAGACGATACTGGGTTTCACCATTGCGAATGCGCAGATCAAAGAGCGTGGATACACCTTTATACTTGAGCCTGTCTTTGCCGGGCAATATCTTATTGATTAAGCTATAGCCATACATAAGCTGGCGCCCATTCCAGCTGAGGGATTCCACAGGCGGCAAGCCATTCACCATGGAGTCGGCACAGCGCTGACGATCTTCAGCACTCACATCGCCGGAGTAGAACTCTGGGCGCCTCTGATGACACATTACATCGACAAAGCTCTGACTCAGCCAAGGCTGAGCAGAGTCATCAAACTTATAGAAACGCCAGCCATCTGTTTGCTTTTTATATTTTTGCGGAACACTGGGTAGATCAAACTCCTGAGGATTGGCATCGACTAACAGAAGAAAGCCACGACCGGGCCCGAACTGAGCAGGCTCATTTTGGCTCCAGAGGTATTCGCCATTGTAGTACCAGGCGAGAACCCCGGGCCTGTAGTTGGCACTAAAGGCCTTGAATTCGCCATTTTGATCCGGAAAAAATGAAAAGCCTGGCTTAGCCAGATTGGCGTCGTAGTTTTTCACCTTATCAAGGGAGGCATAGGGGTCGCGATATTCCAACAGGTAGAAGTGAGGCACCGGGAGATGGTGTTCGCCACCTGAGAGTGTAAAGCCATTGTTACTCCAGCCGGCCAGCTTCTGACTCTCAAAGTCTTCCAGATAACCGATGGCGTCTAGACGAATATTATCTACCAGGGCGCCATCTTCGACTGCTGCGCCATCGGTAAAATAGTGGAAGCGCAGGTCAACGACCTTGCCGCGGTAGGCCTCGAGATCAATCTGTACATTAACCCAGCCTGCAGTTTCACAGGGGTCTATGGTCTGCTGACCCACCCGGTCCTCTGCCATGACTTTATCGGCGTCTGGGTCGCAGCCCTTGGCGGTCTCTACTTTACCATCGCCATCCAGGTCACCAGAGCGTCCGGTCAGACCGGGAATAGATCCGCTGCCTTCATGGCCCTTGCGAGAGGGCATAACGCTCTGACTGTCCTCTGGACTGTCTTTGTCTTTGGGCATAAGACGCTGATAGTCGCCATCACCGGCCTTGGCTTCGATATACAGATAGTCCCAGTCGGCCTCAATCTTAAACCAGCTGTCAAAGCTCAGCTCCAAAGGTTGATTAGCGGCCACTGATCTCAAATCAAAGCTGGTGCTCAGATAGTGATTCATATCATTGCCCTGGCCAGTGTAAATAGCCTGCTGACCCTGAGTTTCTCCCAGAGGGCCTAGACTCAGATGCCTCTCCTTGGGAGGCAGCATCACCATGGCTGCATCGCAGACACCGGCCTCTAGGCTGTCATCTGGTCTATTCGACCAGTCATTCATAGTCTTGAGGTAAAAAGACTGCCGCTTATCACCACCAAATGCTTGAGGTCTAACAACGCAGGGCTTAAGCCAGCCCAGCACCATACGCGACCAGGCGCTCAGTTCCTGTGGCTCTGGTGATGCGGTGGAGGACATCGATTCCCAGGAGGCGGTAGAATTATTGGTCTGACTGGCATAGATATCTGGCAAGCCCAGGCTGTGACCAAACTCATGGATGAAGGTGGACACCTCCGTGTATTCAGACTGCATATTGTAGTCATAGACCCAGAGGCCGTCGGTAATCTTGGTTCCGCCACGACCATTGGTCAGCCCCTCGACCTGAGGGCCCTTACCTATATCAGTACTCAGGCTGCCGCGGTGAGGCCAGATGCGGTCGGCACATTCACGCTCTACCGTTGGTAAAGCGGCCAGGGTTGCGGCATTGGCATTGGCATTTAGTTTTTCGCTGAGTTTGTACAGGCCCTGGCAAGACGATTGGCCTTTGCCTGCATAGACTATCACCAGATGGTCAAGATAGCCGTCAGCCTCGTCGCGAGAGCCGTCTCCGTCAAAATCCAGAGGATCCCAGATATCATAGTCAGCCCAGGGGAACTGTGGATTATCTCTGTAGGCAGCGGCCAGTACATCAGAAACTAGCTTGTCTGCCATGGCATCGTTACGCCAACTGCCATCACTGTTTTGCAATGGGCGACCATAATAGGACAGCGGCTTTTCCACCCGCACTGCAGGTAACACCTTGCCGGTGACATGATATTGTCCCTTGGATTGGTGGCGGAAGTAGTGGGACAGGGTAGACTCAGCAGGCCTTTTGATAGAGCCGTCGAACAGCAGCTTTTGCAGATACTGGCGATTCTTGTTGTCTTGATTGCGATCGCCAGCAAAACGGTCGTAGCTGAGATCTGTAAACTCTACGCTGATCACCAGTAAACGATGGGGTCGCTGGACTGTGGCCAAGACGGGTTTAATGGAATCGGTCTTTATCTGGGGGTGGCCCAGTTTATCAAAGCGCTGATTAGCTAGATTATCTATCAGGCGCTCTGCCTCTAGATTGATGCTCAGTGCCAATGATGAAAGCAATAGAGTGACAAGGGAAAGGATAATCTTGCGAGCCAGATTAAGACGCATTTAAGTCTCCTGCACAGGGTTCTGTTATAATAATGGCCAAAGATTATGACGTCTGATATTTGGACTATGCAACCTAATTTCCGTCTCGCTATCAGACCCTCAACTACCCACAAAATTATCAGCGAACAGATTGTCTATGATTTCAATGACAGAAGTAGAGCTGCGCCGTGGCAACAAGTTACTGCTCAGCGATGCAGAGCTGGTAATCCACCCAGGTCAGCATATAGGTATTATTGGCGCCAATGGCTGCGGTAAGTCCAGTCTGTTTAAACTACTGTTAGGTCAGTTGATACCAGATGCCGGCAACTTATTTATTCCAGGGGACTGGCGTATTGCCCATATGGCACAGGAGCTCGCCAGCTCGGAGCGCAGCGCACTGGATTATGTGTTAGACGGCGATCCGGTGTTGCGCTCTACCGAGGCTGCGATTGAGCAGGCCACGGCGCTGGAGGACAATGACCGGCTGGCCGCTGAATATGAAAAAATGGATGGGATCAATGGCTTCGATGCCCACTACCGCGCTGAGCAGTTACTTCATGGTCTGGGCTTTCAGCAAGGGGAAATAAACCGCCCGGTCAGTAGTTTCTCCGGTGGCTGGCGCATCAGATTAAACCTTGCTCAGGCCCTGATGAGTCCATCTGATCTGCTGATGCTCGATGAGCCGACCAACCACCTGGATCTGGATGCGACTCTGTGGCTGGAACAGTGGTTAAAAGCCTATCAGGGAACCCTGTTAATTATTTCCCATGATCGGGATTTTATCGATAATGTGGTCGAGCGCATTGTGCATATAGAGCGCAATAAAGCCATAGCCTACAAAGGCAACTATTCGGCCTTTGAACGAGTGCGTGCAGAGAGGCTAGCTCTGCAGCAAGCAAGCTTTGAGAAACAACAAAAACGGCGCAAAGATGTCGAAGCATTTGTCGCTCGCTTTCGCTACAAAGCGTCAAAGGCGAAGCAGGCCCAGAGTCGTATTAAAGAGTTAGAGCGCATGGAAAATATTGCGCCTGCCCATATAGATTCACCTTTTTATTTTAAATTTTCCGAACCCAAAAAAGCGCACAGCGCGCTGGTCAATATCAGTCAGTCAACCCTGGGTTATGGCGGAAAAGAAATACTGTCACAGGTCAATTTTGATTTGCAGCCGGGCAGCCGAATTGGATTGCTTGGGCCCAATGGTGCCGGTAAATCTACCCTTATCAGTAGCCTTATTGGTGATTTAGATTTGCTCTCTGGCCAGAGAGTCTATGGTGAAAATATCACCATGGGTTATTTTGCTCAGCATCAACTGGAGGTGCTGGATTTACAGGCCAGTCCGCTGTTGCATTTGCAGCGTCTCACGCCCAAGGCTACGGACCAAGAGATTAGAAATTTTTTAGGCGGCTTTGACTTTCATAACGACAAGGCTCTGGATCCAATCCAAGACTTTTCTGGGGGCGAAAAAGCGCGTCTTGCGCTAGCACTGATTGTCTGGCAAAAACCCAATTTGCTGCTTTTGGATGAGCCGACCAACCATCTGGATCTGGAGATGCGTCACGCCCTAACCATGGCGCTACAGAGTTATGAGGGTGCGCTGGTAGTGATTTCTCACGATCGCCATTTACTGCGTAATACGGTGGACGATTTTTATCTGGTAGCCTCGGGGCGGGTGACTGAGTTTGATGGTGATTTAAATGATTACCAGGACTGGCTGAAAAATTTTTCTCGGGAAAATACTCAAGCTCATTCCGTCAGCTCAGAAAATCCTATAGATAAAAAGTTAGCTCGCCAGCAATCTGCCGAGAGTCGTAAAAAACTCGCGCCGCTAAATAAAAAAATTAAGGCGCTCGAAGCCAAGATTGAAAAAGAACAGCATCAGCTACAGAAAATTGAAACTCAGTTGGCGGATGCATACTTATACAATGACAGCCACAAAAATAAGCTCAAAACCTGTCTCTCTGAACAGGCGATCAGCAAAAAGAATTTGACTGTATTGGAGGAAGACTGGCTGGAAACCCAGGAAAAAATTGAGTCTATGACGGAGCAATAATTTTATTAAATACAAAATAGCATAATCAATTATGTTAAAAAAGCCTTTATCAATCTAGATGTTGCACAGATTTAAACCCCAGTAAAGCTATAAATCATTGAGCGGTTTACGCTGAGGGGTTATAGCAAAGGATAGTGGTGATTATGTTTGATAAAAGCAAAGTGTTAAAAAAATATAACTCAGCGGTCGATAAAATGACGCTGGCTGACAGCCAAGCAGGGAGTAGATTCAGTGGTTCATCAAAAGGAGTTGTTAGTATGATTGGTGCGGATGTCAAAATTGAGGGCAGTATTGTCAGCGAGGAAAGTCTGCTGATTGAAGGCGTTGTTAACGGCAGCATTACAGCTAAGCAGGCAGAGATTAGGGTCGGTAAATCCGGCACCTTAACTGCAGATATTGCGGCCAAGATTGTGCGCATTGAAGGCATTGTAAAGGGCGATATCTGCGGCGGCGAAAAAGTGATTATCGCCAGCACCGGCAATGTGCTTGGCAATATAGATTCCCCCCGAGTAAGCCTCGAAGATGGTGCCAAATTCAAAGGTAGCATCACCATGGATCCAGATGAAAAAACCGTGACTGATTTACCGGTTGGTTCTAAACCTACAGTCAAATCCCATCGCGCTGGTCATCAGGCGGATGCTCAGGCCTCCTGAGTCGGCGATCACCATAGTTTTGGTCGCCCCATGAGACAGTTTAGTGCACAGAAGGCCGAGCTAGCATTTAGCCCTGTGTTGCCCAGCAATCTGATTGGTCAGCTCTTCGAGTCGACCCAGTCAGAGCATCGCTTGCTAGTTGTGGATATGGGTTACCCCTCGCCCTCAACGGTACAGTTTTTTAATCAGTATAGATGCCGTCTTGAGTTTCTCGATCTTATCAATGCAGACTTTTTGTCTCGACGTCCAGTGGGTGCTGAGCAGTCGGCACTGGTGGAGTACTTCCATGCTGGCCTGAATCTCCAGCCGGGAGTAATCATTGATATCTGCCTGTTTTGGGATATTTTTAATTACCTTGATCGCGCGAGTCTCCAAGCGTTGATGCAGGCTCTGGGTCCCTATATCAACAGTAGTACGCAGGGCTATAGTCTGGGTGTGCTCAGCGGCAGGAATCGCCTGCCGCACTGCCAGTATGGTATCGACAGTCGAGCCTCTCTGAGCCAGACGCAACTCTCGGGACATCAGCCTGGGGTTCACTACCATAGCCAGAGAGATCTAAACAGCCTACTCACCTATTTTGAGGTGGATAAGAGCCGCCTGATGCCCGATGGTCGCGTAGAGTATCTATTGGGGGACAATCAATTGCCCAGGCCAGTTAAGCCGGCAATCTTTTAAGCTGGTCCATTTTATAAATCACTTCTCTGTCTCTGTCTGGACGGCTAAACTGTCGAGCTTTGAAAACAACCATCATCCTTTGAGGGGAACAGTATGAAGCAGGGCATTATCATAGGCGCCAGTTCAGGCATTGGCTGGGAGCTAGCGGTGCAGTTGGCGGCCCAGGGTTATCAGCTGGGGCTAATGGCCCGTCGTGATGGCTGTCTCAATAAATTAGCTGGTAGCTTGCCCGGAGAGCATTTTGTGCAAAAAACTGATCTGACCAATGCCGAGCAAGCTGTAACCGAGTTGACTAGTCTTATAGAGAAAATGGGTGATGTGGATTTAATTGTCGTCAACTCTGGGGTGGGCAACTCAGAGCGCCTGTTGGACTGGGAGGTACAACGCCAAATGATCGATGTAAATGTGCGAGGATTTGCCGCAATGTCCCTGACGGCAATGAATTATTTTGTCCAGCGTGGCTCTGGTCACCTGGTGGGTGTCTCCTCCGCGGCAGCTCATTTTTCCGGAGGCTTAACCCCCACCTACAATGCTACCAAAGCCTTTGCTTCCCATTACCTTAATAGTTTGCGGTCGCGAGCAGCTCATTCAAAGAAGCCGATTGCGGTGACTACGGTAGAGCCAGGGTTTGTAGATACGGCGATGGTTGAGGGCCGCCCAATGTGGCTGGCTCCCCTGGAGAAAAGTGTCAGCCAGATGGTCAAGGCAATCAATAAAAGAGTGGATCATGTGTTTATTACCAAGCGTTGGCGCTATGTGGCATTGCTGCTGGATCTAATGCCCAATGCCCTGATTCGCAAATTTGTGTAACTAACTGAAATATATCGCCATAGGTTATGGGAATAGATGAGCAGTAGTCGCCGCGGGCTGATGGCAGCGCTGAAAAAAGGCGCTATTGATATGTTGCCTCTGAGCCTGGCCGTGTTGCCCTGGGGAGTCCTGTTTGGTTCTCTGGCGGTACAGCGAGGGTTTAGCTGGCTGGAGGCGCAGCTTTTTTCAGCAGTTATTTTTGGCGGTGCGGTGCAAATTGTCACTGTGGAGTTGATTGCCGATCAGGCGTCATTGCTCACGGTGCTGTTCAGTGCCTTTGTGATCAGCTCAAGGCACTTTCTCTACGGCCTGACACTGCGTGAGCGACTCAGCCCCAAGCCATTGCGCTGGCGGCTGGGTCTCGGGTTTCTGCTGACCGATGAGCTGTTTGCCCTATCTGGCGATCGCCGCGCCTACCAAAATAAATTTCGTTTGTACTACGCCCTGGGTGCCGGGGGCAGCTTTTACCTGGCCTGGAATCTATGGACATTTATTGGCATTGTCGCCGGCGCCTGGTTGCCAGATCTGACCAAGCTGGGCTTGGATTTTGCCATAGCCGCGACATTTATCGCACTGGTGGTGCCCGAGATCAAATCATTGGCTACGCTGATATCAGTGCTTGTCGCCGCAATCTCTGCACTGATCTTTAGTCTCTGGCAGATTGAACTGGGACTGGTTTTCGCAGCACTTTTGGCTATGTTGGCCGGTTACTTTACCCAGGTTATCAGGACGGGCTCCCGATGATATTACTGAGTATTTTACTGCTGGCCTCTGTGACCTTTGGAACACGTTATTTATTTCTCGAGGGCAGGCTGCCTATCCGGCTCGGGCCAAATGTAAAAACTTTGCTAGGCTATAGTGGTCCGGCGGTGTTGACTGCGATCACAGCGCCGATACTTTTTGTTCATGACCAGCAGCTGGATATCTCTTTGGATAATCCCTATTTGTGGGGCGCAGTGGCAGCCATAGGCGCTGCCCATAAAACCCGCAGTGTCTACTGGACCATAGGTCTGGGTTTGCTGGTGTATATATTTGTAGCATTTTATTAGAACTATCGCTAAGTACCCACAGGTCACTAAAACAGGACTGTTTGGCGCTGAGGGGACAGCGATAGGGCGACATCATTGATACCATCGACCGATAAAAGTTAGTAGAGTGATTAGATATGATTCCAAGAAGCCTGTACGACTCCGACCATGAAATGTTTCGCGATAGCCTGCGCAAGTTTATTGAAACTGAAGCCATGCCCCACCACGAACAGTGGGAAAAAGACGGTATGGTCAGTGATGAGATTTGGTTAAAGGCTGGTGAGCAGGGTTTTTTATGCCCTATGATCCCGGAGGAATATGGCGGTGTAGATACCGATTTTCGCTATAACTGCATAGTTAACGAAGAGATTGGTCGCTCTGGCTGCACCGGGCTGGGCTGGACATTGCACAATGATATAACCGTGCCCTATATAGTGCGCTACGGTAGCGAGGAGCAGAAGAAAAAGTACCTGCCTCGCTGTATCACCGGCGAACTGATAACCGCCATAGCCATGACCGAGCCGGGCGCAGGTTCCGATTTGCAAGGCACCAACACCACTGCAGTGCTGGATGGAGATCATTATATTCTCAACGGCTCCAAGACCTTTATTACCAATGGACAAAAAGCTGGTCTGGTGATTGTGGTGGCCAAGACTGATTCCACCGCCGGCTCCAAAGGTATTAGTCTGTTTTTGGTGGAGGCAGGACTGCCGGGCTTTAGCAAAGGTAAAAATCTGACCAAGCTGGGTCTGAAAGCCCAGGACACCTCTGAGCTGTTTTTCCAGGATGTCAGAGTGCCCAAGGAAAACCTGCTGGGTGAAGAGGGTCGTGGCTTTATCTACCTGATGCAGGATCTGCCTCAGGAGCGTCTGTCTATTGCGGTGGGAGCCGTGGCCAATGCCAAGGCTATCCTGGAAGCCACTATTGACTACACCAAAGAGCGTAAAGCCTTTGGTACCACCGTAGCTTCGTTCCAGAATACCCAGTTTAAATTGGCCGAGCTGTCAGCCGAAATCGACTGCGCAGAGGTCTACACTGATCGCTGCACCGAGCTGCTGTTGGAAGACAAACTAGATACGGTCACCGCGTCAAAAGCCAAGCTACTGACCACCGACCTGCAGTGCAAAGTCGCTGACGAATGCCTGCAACTCCATGGAGGCTGGGGCTATATGTGGGAGTACCCGGTATGCCGCGCCTTTGCTGACTCAAGAATCCAGCGTATCTATGGTGGCACCAACGAGATTATGAAGCTGATTATCTCGCGGGAATTGATGAAGTAAGCATACTTACCAAGCTGTCATTCTGTACCCAAAACGTTCTGCGAGGCATGCTGAGCGCAGTGAAGAATCTCATGGTTAGACCCAAGGGATACTTGGGCCGCTGCGCTGTTTCACAATGACCGTATCAGTTATCGAGGCGATCTATCACCTTTTGCAACTGCTCTGCACTAGGTCTTGTTTTGTAGTCTTCGCCAATATAAAACCATTTCACAACGCCTTGGTCATCCAGCAATATCATTGCTGGATGGGGCAGCTCTTCATCTTTGCGGATGCCGTAGAGATCTGACACTTTTAGGCCTGCATCGGACAGAAACTGATAGGGTCGATCCATGCGGTCGGCCATTTTTTGCATATCGGTGGCTTCGTCTGGGCTGATGGCTAGTACCTGATAGCCGCGCTTCTCAAGCTCGGGCAGCATGGTTTGAATATCTTGCAAATGACCCACACAGAATGGGCACCAGTGGCCGCGGTAGAAAATCATAAGTACTTTATTGCCGCGCAGTTCTGACAGTTGTACCCAGTTGCCATTTAAAGACTGCAGTTTAAAGTCTGGCGCGGCCTTGCCTGTTTCCAGTTTGACACTGGCTATGTCAGTATAGCCGCCCTCAGAAATTATGGCTTGTTCGGGCGCTGGGGCATTGTCGCAAGCTGATAGCAGCATCAGGGCAAAGGCGAGCAGGGCGCAGTGTTTTATCTTCATTATGTCCATCCTTGTTTGAGTTAATTGGCGTTTGGTTAACGCTTAGTCCTTGTAGGAAGGGTCGATCTTCTCTATTAGTCTAGTAAAGGCATTAAATTCTCGCTCTCCGCTGGGCCCGCCCTGGGCCTGCATGGCTAATAGCTGTTCTGATTTAGCCAGAATTTCCGGGCCTATGGGTATGCTGGGTCGGCCAGTGGAGTCTGTGGTTACCTGTACCTGACAGGCGCGCTCCATGCCCCAGAGGTTTTGAAAGGCTTCCGGGATAGTGCGTCCACCGGCTAACAGGCCGTGGTTGCGCAGAATCATCAGGCTCTTGTCACCCAGATTGGCAATTAGCCTGGGTTTTTCGTCCTCGTTTACAGTGATACCCTCAAAGTCATGATAGGCGACCTGGTTGTGCAGCAGGGCTGAGTAGAAGTTGTCGGCGCGCAGCCCCTCTTGGGTGCAGGCCACGGCCATGCCGGCATTGGTGTGGGTGTGGGCTATGCACTGGATATCTGGGCGTGCGGCATGGATGGCGGTGTGAATCACAATGCCTGCAGGATTGACGGCGTACTCTGTGTCTTCAACAATATTGCCGTCGATATCTACTTTCACCAGATTTGAGGCCGTCACCTCTTTGTAGTGCAGGCCGTAGGGGTTGATTAGAAAGTGGTGCTCGGGGCCTGGGACCTTGGCGGTAATATGGTTGTAGATCATCTCACTCCAACCCATATAGTCAAAAATTCTGTAGCAGGCTGCCAGCTGTACGCGCAGTTGTTGTTCTGTCTGTGCCATGGTTGTCTCCCTCAAAACTGGCTTTGCCAGCGGTCTTATTATTTTCGAACTATTATAGCCCTGTTTTGTTAATTGCCATGTATTAAATGTTTGGCTGCTGCCCAGCCCGACTGCACAGCGCCCTCAAATCTTGGGCCGGCAAAGGCGTCGCCGGCCAGTGCCAGTGGTGGCAGGTCAGTTGCTTCACTCAGCAGCATGCAGGGGGCGTCGTCGACGATGGTGGGCTTGCTGTAGCGCCAGCCATGGACCTGGTATTCGGTAACCTGGGCGCCACCAAGGTAGGGTGCCGCTGCATCAATAAGTTGCTGGCCCATAGCCATGGGGTCCTGCTCAAAGTGCAGGGCACTAAACTCACCACTGCCATGGATGGTCACAGCTGGTATTTTGGAAACGCCTTTTTGCAGGTTGTCGGCAATCCAGGCGATGGGGCCCTTATCCAGCGCGATGGCGCCAGGGGCTTCTATGGCGGTGGGGCCATTGAGAATGGCCATGACGGCAATGCAGCTTTCATATTCAATGCGCGCCAGTCGGGCCTGTTTGTCGGCAGGCAGGGCAATATTGCCAGTGGCCAACAGGTCGAGGGTTTGGGGCACGGGTGAGGTGATCAGCAGTTTATTGGCGATGATTGTTTCGCCATTATCCAATGCCGCCAGCCATTGGGTTTGCTGCTGACTGATGGCTTCTACCCTGATATTGCTCATAACATTGATATCTGTTGCCAGGTGTTTGGCCACTGCGGTCATGGTGGGCACGCCGCGATATCTGGGGTGGCCATTGGGTTGCCCGGGATAGCTGCTGTACCATTCTTCGGCGACCCCAGCTTCTATCCAGCTGGCCACAGCGGCTTTAAATCTGGGTTCTCTGGCGGTCATAAATTGCGCGCCATGGTCAAAGGTGGCCTCGCCAATACGCCGGCCAGCCAGACGTCCCCCCAAGCCCCGGCCCTTATCAATAACCAGCACGCTGTGCCCTGCCTGTTGCAGGTCATTGGCTGCGCTTAGGCCGGCAAGGCCGGCGCCAATAATTAAGATGTCGGTGTTATGGGTGCTGGGCATAATTTTGGGGCTTATTGTTTTTTAGCATTTGATTTGCAGCGCACTGAGCAGTAGCGCACTTCATCCCAGACTTTTTCCCACTTTTTGCGCCAGGTAAAGGGGCGCTCGCACAGGGGACAGACTTTGCTGGGCAGGTCAAATTTTTACGCATTTTCGCCATAGCTAGATTATGACAGCTTTTGCCGATCTCAGGTTAGGCGGCGGCCAGAGCGGTTCCTGCCAGGGTAATGCGGTGCATTAATCTCATCTGACCCTGATAGTCATTGTCGGCCATATGCCAGGTGCAGCGGTTGTCCCAAAAGGTGACAGAGCCTGGCTGCCAGTTAAAGCTGCAGGTAAACTGCGGCTGGCTGACATGGGCATAGAGCTCATCCAGCAGAGCGCGACTTTCGGCAAAGTCCCAGCCCTCAAATTGGATGGTATGACCAGGGTTTACGTAGAGCACTTTGCGGCCGCTCTGGGGGTGGCGGATAACTACGGGATGAGTGGCATCGCCGACGCGATCCATGCCGCCCAGTTGCTCGGCCAAATCGGTCATTCGGTAAAGACCATTTTCACCGTAAAGATGGGTGTTGGAGTGAACCGCTCTCAAACCCTCAATTCGTTGTTTTAGGGTTTCCGGTAGCGCGTCATAGGCTGCAGCTAGATCGGCAAACTGGGTGTTACCGCCGGTTTCGGGCAATATTCTTGCCACCAAAATAGAGCCCAGAGCAGGCCTGTCATCGTAGGAGTGGTCGGTATGCCAGCCACCACCAATATTAGTTTGCTGGGTTTTTTCTTTGCGCACCTCGGCAATCTCTGGGTGCTCTTCTGTGGTTTTAAAAAACTTGTTAACCACAATTTTGCCAAAGCGGCGGGCAAAGCGAAGGTGCTCTTCCGGGGGCAGCTCCTGGTCGCGAAAAAACAGCAAGCCATGTTCAGTAAATGCACTGCGCAGTTCAATCAGCTCGGCATCGGTCATAGAGGCTAGCTGCAGGCCGCTAACCACTGCGCCGCAGTTTTCGAAAGGGGATACTTGCATGTGAATCTCTAATTATTATTAATGATCTCTATTGGATCATACGACTGAGAGCAAAACAATAATGATAAGGCAGAGGATAAACGGAATAGATAATAAGCATGAAGCGAAAATAATAAGCTGGCGATTAGGCTTTGTCATGGTTGACTCCTTTTGTATAACCACAGAGACAACTTAGTACAGCGGCTTATGACCTTTTTTGATTTGTATCTATAAAGGGTTAAGTTTTCAGTAGATTAGTGATACGAGCACGGATAACGGGCACCACCTTCGTCTCAAACCAAGGGTTTTTCTTAAGCCAGATATTATTGCGCGGGCTGGGGTGAGGTAGAGGGAGCCGTCTGGGCCAGTGCTGCTGCCAGTTTTCCACCAGCCTGGTGACAGTCAGATTGCTTTTGCCAAAATGGTAGTCATGGGCATATTTTCCAATCACCAGAGTGGTCTCAATTCTAGGTAACTGGCGCAATAGCCTCGCCCGCCAAGTGGCTGCACATTCAGGTCTGGGTGGCAGATCACCAGAGGTGCCCGTGCCCGGATAGCAAAACCCCATGGGCACTATGGCAAATAGCTGGGGATTGTAAAATTGCTCCCGGCTCACACCCATCCAATCTCGCAGGCGATCGCCACTGGGATCATCGAAGGGAATGCCTGTAGCATGCACGCGCCGACCAGGAGCCTGACCTGCGATTAAAATTTTTGCATGGGAGTTGACCTGCAGAACCGGCCGTACGCCGTTGGGCAGATGGGGCTCACAGATTGTGCAAGCCCGCACCTCAGTCACCAGCCCATTAAGGGACTCAGTATTCATGGCATCCGTGCCCGAGACTTACATTATTTATCCAAGCTCCATATGCCAGCGCCACGCGCCGCGATAAATAAAAACGCAAAGCAGAAAAATGCCGACAGCTCGCCGTTATTAAGTATCGGGAAAAAATTGTTCATACCATGGACCATCCAATAGGCCACCGCCATGGTGCCACTGCAAATAAACGCTGCAGGGCGTGTCAACAGACCGATCATCACCAGAGCGCCACCCACCATTTCGATGGTGCCTGCGGCGTACATCAGTGGGTTCAGCGGATAGGGAAAATCAGCGGGGAAGTTAAATAGCTTTTGAGTGCCGTGCCAGATAAACAGAAAGCCAGTGACAATGCGCAGCAGCGCGTAGGCTTGATCTTCACGCCCATCTAACAGATTATCTAAAAATTTCATTTTATTACCCCATAGTTTTAATTAGAGGGTAATTTATAACAGAAACTGGCTGCTGTTGGGCAGTTTATTGGTTAGTTTGGCTTAAGGTAGAGCGATCAACCGTTCGCGCCAGCGGCTCTAAGGGCCCCAACATAATCCCCACCCTGTCCGTGCTCACTGGCAATTTCCACCAATGTCTTTCCCTCAGGGTTGGTGGCATCAAGATTGTGCCCAGCCTGAGTAAAGAACTGCAGAAAAGTCGCGAAGTTATCCAGATTCATACCGCGATAGGCCTTTTCCAGCAGGTGAAAATCTCCATCCACACCAGCTGGTGGCTGGTAGTCCAAAAAGCTTTTTACGCGCTCGTCATCGAAGACTTCGCCGAGGACTTTTTGCTTATCTTTTTTCAGTGACATGTTTTTCCTTAAACGGTTTACAGTAGTTCGTTAAGTTTTTGCGCCAGTATCTGATTGACCTGTTGCGGGTTGGCCTGACCTTTGGAGGCTTTCATAATCTGCCCCATAAAGCCGCCAAGTTTCTTCTTGCGTTTGGCTTCGTCGGTATTGATATAGTCTTCTACCATAGCCTGATTGGCGGCCAGCACGTCGACGACCAGCTCTTCCAGCGCGCCGCTGTCGGACACCTGCTTCAAGCCGCGGGCTTCAATAATGTGGTCTGCGTCGCCTTCGCCGGCCCATATCCCTTCAAAGACCTCTTTGGCCATTTTGCCACTGATGCTGTTGTCGGCAATGCGGGTGATCAGTCCACCCAACTGTTCTGCGCTGACCGGACTTTTGGCTATGGACAGATCTTCATTGTTGAGTCTTGCGCTGAGTTCCCCCATGGTCCAGTTGGCGGCCAGTTTGGCATTGCCGGATGTCCCGGTGGCTGTCTCAAAATAAGCTGCCATAGCAGCATCGCTGCTCAGCACGCCGGCATCGTAATCGGACAGGCTGTACTGTTCGACAAATCTGGCGCGGCGGGCATCTGGCAGTTCTGGCAAATTGCGGCGCAGCTCTTCGATGGTTTCGTCGCTGACGATTACTGGCAGCAGATCCGGGCAGGGGAAGTAGCGGTAGTCGTTGGCTTCTTCTTTGCTGCGCATGGAGCGCGCGACTTTGGTGTCGCCATTGTAAAGACGAGTTTCCTGGATCACCGTGCCGCCATCTTCGATCAGATCTATCTGACGCTCGACTTCTTTGGCGATGGCCTCTTCCATAAACTTAAATGAGTTGAGGTTTTTGGTTTCGGTTCTGGTGCCTAAGGTGTCGCTGCCTCTTGGTTTGACGGAAACATTGACATCAAAGCGCATACTGCCCTGAGACATCTCGCCATCACAGATACCGATTGAGGTCACAATACTGTGGAGCTTGCGAGCAAAGGCTACGGCTTCTTCGGCATTGGTCATATCTGGTTCGGAGACAATTTCGATCAACGGTGTGCCGGCGCGGTTGAGGTCGATGCCTGAAACGCCGTGGCGGAAATTGCCCTCATGGAGTGACTTGCCGGCGTCTTCTTCGAGATGGGCATGGTGTATGCGCACAGCCTTGGTACTGCCGTCGGCCAGCTCAATCTCTACAGTGCCTCGCCCGACAATGGGCTTTTCCAGCTGAGTGGTCTGGTAGCCTTTGGGAAGGTCTGGGTAGAAGTAGTTTTTACGCTCGAATGCGGACTCTTTGCCAATTTCTGCATCAATGGCCAGGCCAAACATGACGGCGTAGTGAACCGCCTGTTTGTTGAGCACGGGCAAGGTGCCGGGCATGGCCAGATCAATGGCGCAGGCCTGGGTGTTGGGCTCGGCACCAAAGGCAGTACTGGCACCGGAGAATATTTTGGTATTGGTGGCCAGCTGCACATGCACTTCGAGGCCGATTACTGTATCCCAATCACTCATGCTATTCCCTCCGGAGCTGCCCTGTGCCAGTCGGTGGCCTGCTGGTACTGATGGGCGACATTGAGCATGCGCGCTTCGTCAAAATAATTGCCAATAATCTGCAGCCCTACTGGTTTGTCGTCGACCATTCCACAGGGCAGTGACATGCCGGGCAGGCCCGCCAGATTGGTGGCGATGGTGTAGATGTCTTCCAGATACATGGCCACTGGGTCGTCGCCTTTGGAGCCAAATTTAAAGGCCGGAGACGGGCAGGTGGGGCCCATAATTACATCCACTTTTTCGAAGGCGTTGGCAAAATCTTGCTGGATCAGCTGGCGCACTTGCTGGGCTTTGCCATAGTAGGCGTCGTAGTAGCCTGCCGACAGACAGTAGGTGCCAATCAGGATACGGCGCTGCACTTCTTCGCCAAAGCCTTCGGCTCTGGTTCTGGTATACAGATCTTGTAAGTCGGTTGGGTCTGCACAGCGATAGCCGTATTTAACACCGTCAAAGCGGGACAGGTTGGCTGAGGCTTCCGCTGGGGCGATTACGTAGTAGGCGGGCACGGACAGGCCAGTGTTGGGCAGGCTGATATCCACCAATTCTGCGCCCTGGGCTTCGAGTTCTGCCAATGCGGCACGCACTGCTTGCTCGGTGCCCGGGTTAAGGCCCTCGGAGAAGTATTCTCCGGGGACGCCGATGCGCAGACCTTTAATGCTGCTGCCTAATGTTGCGCTGTAGTCTGGTACGTCCCGCTCTATGCAGGTGGAGTCTTTGTCATCAAAGCTGGCCATGCAGTTGAGCATGATGGCGCAATCTTCGGCGCTGCGAGCCATAGGGCCGCCCTGGTCCAGACTTGAGGCGAAGGCGATCATGCCCCAGCGGGATACGCGGCCATAGGTTGGCTTTAAACCAGTAATGCCGCACAGGGCTGCTGGCTGACGAATGGAGCCGCCGGTATCTGTGGCTGTTGCGCCTGGGGCCAGTCGCGCTGCCACTGCAGCTGCGGAGCCGCCGGATGAGCCGCCGGGAACACAGTCGGTGGCCCAAGGGTTTTTAACCGGGCCATAGAAGCTGGTTTCATTGGAGGAGCCCATGGCGAACTCATCCATATTGGTTTTGCCCAGCACCACAGCCCCGGCTTGCTCGAAGTTTTCCACCACTGTAGCGTTGTAGGGGGGCACAAAGTTGTCGAGCATTTTGGAGCCGCAGCTGGTGCGCACCCCATTGGTGCAGAAAATATCTTTGTGCAGTATGGGTACACCGCAGAGTGCAGGCGCATTGCCAGCGGCCAGTCGCTGATCAGCAGCGGCGGCGGCTTTTAGGGCCTGGTCGGCGGTCACTGTGATCACTGCGTTGTAGTTGGGGTCGAGATCGGCAATACGGGCCAAAAAGTGCTGAGTTAGCTCAACACTGGAAAATTCTTTGCTTTGCAGCCCACGGATAAGCTCGGCAATTGTGAGGTTATGCATATTGTTGGGTCGCTTTTATTCGATGACTTTAGGCACTAGAAACAGGCCATCTTCGGTATCTGGTGCTGTGGTTTGCAATGCTTCCCGCTGATTGAGTTCACTGACTTCATCTTCGCGCAGGCGCTGGGTGGCTTGCAGGGGGTGTGACATAGGGTCTACACCGCTGGTATCGGCGGCTTGCAGCTGGTCGACCAGCTCTAATACGCTGCCGAGTCGCTCAGTCACTTCATTGATGGTGCTGTCGTCGATGGCGATACGCGCCAGGGTCGCCAGCTTTTCAATTTCTTGCCGCTCAATAATCATTATTTTGGTCTCTGGGTTGGCTGAGCTGGGGTCAAATCCAGCGGCTTGAAGTTTACATCAAATACAGGGCTTAGATTAAGGGGAAAAAACGCCAAAATCGGCTATTTTCATGGTTTTTGCGCTCTTTTCCCTATCTTTTAAAAGAGTAGTAGGAACTTTTGTCCAAGATCGGCTAGAATTCCGATCAATGCGAATAAAGTAGCGCTCTAGACGCCGATTTTCTCGCTGAATAAGTTGTTATATAAACACACAAAATTTACAACCGCTTGTGACCTCAATCCACAGGTGGTTTTTAAGGGCTTGGTATCGATGATATTTAAAAAACTCCGTGGCTTCTTTTCTAGTGATCTGTCGATCGATCTGGGTACTGCCAATACGCTGATTTATGTTCGCGAAAAAGGCATAGTGCTCAACGAGCCATCGGTGGTTGCGATTCGCCAGCATCTGGGTCAGAAAATTGTTGAAGCCGTAGGTGTGGACGCCAAGCGCATGCTGGGCCGCACTCCAGGTAATATAACAGCTATACGCCCTCTCAAAGATGGCGTGATTGCCGATTTCCAGGTGACGGAAAAAATGCTTCAGCACTTTATTAAAAAGGTGCATGCCAAAAGCCTGGTGCCACCCAGCCCCCGAGTTCTGATCTGCGTGCCCTGTATGGCGACAGAAGTTGAGAAGCGGGCGATCAAGGAGTCGGCCTACAGCGCCGGTGCCCGAGAGGTATTTTTGATCGAGGAGCCCATGGCTGCTGCGATTGGTGCCGGGCTACCAGTTGAAGAAGCTGTTGGATCCATGGTGGTGGATATAGGTGGTGGTACCACTGAAATTGCCATCCTGTCTCTTAACGGTGTGGTGTTCTCAGACTCTGTGCGCATAGGTGGCGACCGCTTTGATGAAGCCATTGTTAACTTTGTGCGTCGCAAATATGGCAGCGTAGTAGGTGATACCACAGCTGAGCGCATTAAAATGGAAATCGGTGCCGCCTACCTGGCAAAAGAGGTGCGCGAGATTGATGTTCGCGGACGCAACCTGGCTGAGGGTGTTCCCAAAAGCTTTACTTTGACCAGCGACGAGATTCTGGAGGCCCTGCAGGAGCCGCTGGCGGGCATTGTTCAGGCAGTTAAGCGTGTGCTCGAACAGTCTCCACCAGAACTGGCCTCTGATATTGCTGAGACCGGTATTGTGTTAACTGGTGGCGGTGCTCTGCTGAGAGATCTGGATCGATTGCTGACCCATGAAACTGGGCTGCCAGTGATTCTCGCCGAAGAGCCACTTACCTGTGTTGCTCGAGGCGGTGGAGAAGCGCTTGAGATGATGGATAACAGAAGGCTGGATACGCTAACCCACTAATAATGGGTAGATGCCAGTTTTTGGCCACTAGGTAGTCTTTTTAGGAGCGGACTTATTAAAAGCGTATTCTCAAAGTCTGCTTCACCAGTGCGAAAAATTCTTATAGTTGGACTTTTGGCGTTTGGTCTGATGACGCTGGATGCCTACACCACTTGGCTATCTCCTATCTACAAAGTTGTAGATCATCTGGTGCGACCATTTCACTGGCTTTCCAATATTCCCGACCGTGTGCAGGAGTGGGGCGAGGTCAATACTGAGCCGCGCGCTGATATCCAGAGTGAAAACGCCCGCCTAAAACAAGAGAGCCTGATTCACCGCGGCCAGTTACAGCGTATGTCTGAACTTGCCGCAGAAAACCTGCGCCTGCGCCAGCTGCTCAATGCTACAGAACTGCTGATGGACAGTGTGTTGGTGACTGAGGTAATCGGTGTTTCGCCCAACCCCCAGAGCCATACGGTGACTATTGATCGCGGCCGCGATGACGGGGTCTATGTGGGCCAACCTATTCTCGACGCAGAGGGGTTGATGGGGCAGATAATCTCTGTCTATGACAGCCACAGCGTAGCCCTGCTGATTACCGATAGCAGTCATGCACTGCCAGTGCAGGTGCTGCGCAATGGCGTTCGCTCTATCGCCGAGGGTACCTCTGACTATAATCTTATGAGGCTGCGGTTTGTGTCGCCAACCTCAGACATTCGCGAGGGAGATCAGCTAGTGAGTTCGGGTTTGGGTGGCCGCTTTCCGGTGGGCTATCCGGTTGGCACCGTGACCAGCATTACTCAAAAATCAGGTGAGATATTTGTCGATGTCGAAGTGGATCCCTCTGCCGAGCTCGATCGCAGCCGCCACCTGCTGCTGGTGTTTACTGTAGGCGACACTGATGCAAATGGAGGCCTGCGTTGAATCCGGTCAATTACATTATTCCAGTGATCTTTTCTCTTATGATTGCAGTGTTTTTGCAACTTATGCCGTCGACTGGGGGATGGTTGCTGTGGAAACCCAACTTTCTTCTGCTCATGGTTGTTGGCTGGATTCTTTATATACCCAATCAATACGGCATTGGCTTTGCCGCTCTGGTGGGGCTTTTTGCCGACGCCCTGTATCGCACTCCTCTTGGGCACTATGTGCTGGTATTTGCGCTCTGTGGCGGTGTGGCCTATCTTTTGAGCCGCTGGCTGACGTACTTTTCGAGGTTTCATCGCGCATTTTTGATTTTTGTGCTGGTGATATTTGGTGAGCTGGTGGGGGCTGCGTTATTTTCCATATGGGATATCCCCAAAAATCTTAGCCATCTGCATATTCTGGGATTTACCTCGGCGATAACCTGGATGCTGGTCGACAGGTTTATCGCCAGTATTCAACTGCATCATCGCTAACTTTCATGATTTGTAATCGCGAGGAAGCCCCTTGTTAGACCCGCATATTCTATTAGCCTCCGCTTCGCCTCGTCGCGCCGAGTTGCTCACACAGATTGGTGTGCATTTTGCCCAGATGGCGGTCGATATTGATGAGAGCCACAATCCCGGGGAATCTCCCACAGACTATGTCAGCCGAATGGCGGTGGAAAAAGCTCAGCGTGGCTGGGCGAGGCAAACTGGGTCTTTACCTGCTCTGGGAGCCGACACCACTGTAGTCTGCGGTGAGCAGATTTTTGGTAAACCAGCGGATAAGCAGGATGCACTCAATATGCTTGCCCAGCTCTCAGGGGCTACTCACCAGGTTCTCTCCGCGGTCGCTATTTGTAAGGGGGATGAATTGGCTTTTCGGCTGTCCAAAACTTCAGTGCGTTTTCGGTCAATTTCTACTCGGGAATGTCACAGTTACTGGCAAACTGGAGAGCCCAGAGATAAAGCGGGAGCCTACGGAATTCAGGGTTTGGGTGCAGTCTTTGTTGCTGGCCTAGAAGGTAGTTATAGTGGTGTGGTGGGACTGCCCCTTGAACAGACGGCAGAGCTGCTGGGTTTATTTAATATCCCGGTTTGGCAGACGCTGGAACCCTAGTGGCAGCCAGCTGAAAATTATCGTTAAAACCTTTTAATCTTTGCGGAACATAGTATGAGTCGAGAAATTCTTATCAATATTACGCCGATGGAAACTCGCGTAGCCTTGGTAGAGAACGGCGTGCCGCAAGAAATTTCCATTGAGCGCAATCAGAAGCGCGGTCTGGTGGGCAATATTTATAAGGGCAAGGTGGTGCGTGTGTTGCCCGGCATGCAGGCCGCCTTTGTTGATATAGGGGTCGAGAGAACCGCTTTTCTGCATGTCGATGATCTGTATTTTAATCGCGGTGAGGCTGGCGCTGACAGGGAAACAGGTACTCCGGACATTAGAACTCTGCTCCATGAGGGGCAGAAAATACTGGTACAGGTTATCAAAGACCCCATCAACAGCAAAGGTGCTCGTCTTACTGCCCAGTTATCAGTCGCCGCGCGCTACTTGGTGTATATGGATCAAAGCTGTCATACAGGTATTTCCCAGCGCATTGAAGATGAGTCGGAGCGAGAGCGACTTAAAGAGGTTATTACCTCGGTTCTGGCCGAGGATGAGCAGATCTCAGGCGGTTATATTGTGCGCACAGCGGCAGATGGTGTCAGTGGCAATGAGCTGGCGTCAGATATTCGTTTTTTGCAGCGGCTATGGAGACATATTGAGCAGGCCAAAACCGAGGCGGCGACGCCAAGTTGTCTCTATGAGGAGCTGCCCCTCTACAAGCGAGTGCTCCGAGATATGGCCTCTGAGGATGTTGAAAAAATACTGGTCGACTCCAGGGAAGTACTCACTGAGCTAGTTAACTTTGGCAATAAATTTAGTCCAGAAATTGCAAGCCTGATCGAGCATTATCCAGGGGAGCGCCCGCTGTTTTATCTGCATGGTATTGAGGATGAAATCGGCAAGGCGCTGCAGCGCGATGTTCCCCTAAAGTCTGGCGGTCATCTGGTGATAGACCAGACCGAAGCCATGACCACGATAGATGTCAATACTGGCGCATTTGTGGGTCACCGCAACCTTGAAGAGACCATTTACAAAACCAATCTTGAGGCCGCTGCAGCTGCCGCAAGACAGATACGTATGCGTAATCTCGGCGGTATTATTATTATCGATTTTATCGATATGCAAAATGCCGAGCATCGCCGTCAGGTGCTGCGCACCTTTGAGAAGGCTCTAGATCGCGATCGTGCCAAAAATAAAATTTCCGGTGTCACCGAGCTCGGCCTGGTGCAGGTTACTCGCAAGCGCACCAGTGATAGTCTGGAGCATGTGCTGTGCCAGAGCTGTCCCACCTGCGAGGGGCGAGGTTCGATCAAGTCGGCCGAGACAGTTAGCTATGAGGTACTGCGGGAGATTTTACGTGTAGCCAGGGCATACGAATGTGACCAGCTGCGGGTGCTGGCCTCCACAGCGGTTATAGAGCGATTACTGGATGAGGATTCCGCTCAGGTTGCCGATCTTGAAGAGTTTATAAACCGTACCATTCAGTTTCGCTCTGAGGCGCTATTTGCCCGAGAGCAGTTTGATATTATTCCGGTTTGAGAATAATTGATGAATAATAAACTTAACACAGTATTACAGCGAATGAACCGGTGGTTCTGGCTTGCTGGCGCCATGCTTATTATTGGTACAGTTATTTTTATTGTTATTGGTCGCCAGTCCATTGCCAGCATTGATAAGCTGCGACCCAGTTTGCAGCAGGCTATTGCCGATACCATAGGTATGCAGGTCAATCTGGGAGAGCTCAGAGGAGAGTGGCCTCGCCTCAAACCTATTATTGAAATTGACAAGATTGAGCTGCTTGCCACAGACAGCAGCAATGCAATGGTTGTGGATCGTGGTCGCGCCGATCTGGATGTGTTTTCTACGATCAAATATCGAACGCCAATCTGGCGTGAGCTCAGTATTGAACGGCTAGCGCTGACTCTGGTTGAGGACGAGCTGGGCCGCTGGGGCCTCAAGGGTTTGAGCAGCAACACAGAGACTGATCTGCGGATGTTTACTGATCCAATTTTCTATAGTCGTCTTATTTTGCTTGAACAGGTGACAGTGGATCTGCAGTTCTTATCTGGAAAAGTCATACAGATTCATGGCGATGATGTGCAGTTGGAAAATGATACGGATTTTCATCGTGCAGAGCTGTCCCTGCGGCTGTCTGACCAGGAGACGCCGGCCTATGTTCTGATTGAGGGTCAGGGCGATCCTGGTGATCTGGCATCATTCCATGCAGATGGCTACCTTAGGTTGGAAAATTTTAATATCTCCAAGCCGCTGGTGCGGATTATCAAGCCTCTGCTGCCTGCGTTATTTGCCAATTTATCCGAGTTTCAGGCCAATGCCAGTGGTGAAATCTGGATCGACTTCCATCCGGGCAGTGCCCTGGATTTTGAGGGTAGCCTGGCAGTCAGCGAAATCCCGCTGGACTGGTTGGCTGACGTGCCTCCGGTACAAGACATCCGCACTGAACTGACCGGTTGGTACACGCCAGGATCCGATTGGGGTGCCAGACTGCAAGGCTTTGACTTTAGCTGGTCTGACGCCGAAATCGAGCCTCTTGATCTGGTGTTTAATCAGCGCCTGGGTTTGCGATGGCAGGATTTTGATCTGTCATTTAATCACCTTGACCTAACCGTGCTAACCGACCTGCTGGGCCAGTCGCGGATCCCCTCTGATCAGATTCTCGCCATTATCGACCAGATGCGCCCCCGGGGCGAGCTGGGTGCCTTGACACTGGGTCGCAATGAGCAGGGCTACTTTGCATCGATGAATCTAAATGCCGTTGATATGCAGCCCTACAAAGGTGTCCCTGGTGTTAAGGGTCTCAGCGGTTATATAGAGGTCAATGAGAGCGGCGGTCTGTTTCATGTGGCCGATGAGGACGGGTTTGACGTATTCTTTCCCAAGACATACCGAGACTATCTAACCGTAGATTCAGCAGTTGGCACCACCTATATGGATTGGCAGCCAGAGACCAACAGTCTAATAGTACGCAGTGAGCCAGTGCTGGCCAAGATGGACGCAGGGACCAGCCTGATTATGTATTCACTAAATCAGCAGATGCCATCCAATGGTGTGCCTCCGGAGTTCAATTTAGTGGTGGGTGCCCGCGACTTGGATGCAGCCTATGGCAGCAAATATTTACCCTACAAGCTGCCAAAAAATCTTTCCAACTGGCTGAAAACGGCTCTGTTGGGAGGCAATGTTAAAGAGTTTGGTCTGCTATTTCGCAGTGGGCCGCCCAGGGGAGATCGCACTGGCAGAACTACGCAGCTCCTGTTTGATATGGAAGATACAGATATAAATTATCACCCTGACTGGCTGGGTATGCGCGATCTGGATACAGTGGTGCTAGTTGACGATGGTTTCTCCAAGAGTACTGTGACCAGTGGCAAGATTGGTGATGTCGATATCCTCTCTGCCAGCGGTAGCTACAATGCTGACTTGCCTCTTGAGCAGCGCTTGCTCAGAGTTGATGGCCTTGTCAGCAGCGAATTGTCCGCCGCTGTTGAAATTCTTGCCAAGTCTCCACTCAAGAAAAATATAGGCCCACTGGGGGGATGGGATTTTTCTGGGCGCAGTGAAATTAACCTGGATCTTGAAATCCCTCTAATTACCCAAGCCATGCGTGAACAGGGTATTAAAATTGCTGGGGATTATCAGATAAGTACAGTGCTGCGTAATGCAGAGATTGCAATTCCCAATTCTTCTATTGGCGCACAGGGCCTCTCTGGCGCTATCGAGTTCTCTGTGTCCGATGGTCTACAGGCGAAAAATATATCCGGACTATTTTGGGGACAGCCATTAACTACAGAGTTATACCAGACAGGTGGTGAACAAAAGATTGGCTTTAAAACCAGAGTTGTGCCCGACAGCCTGAGTCAATTGGTAGACTTTCCCTGGACCCAAGTGCTCAGTGGCAGCATCTCAATCGATGGCGTAATGAGCCTGCCTAAGCTGGCTGAAAAAAAGCCAGTAAGCTTGCAGATGTCCAGTCAAATGCAGGGGGTGCGTGTAGATTTGCCGGCGCCTCTGGGCAAGGTAGCCGATCAAGCCACCACCACGGATCTAACCCTATTATTTGATCGAGAGTTGCGCCAACTTGAAGCCAAATTTGGCGACAAATTAACTGGCGAACTGAGTTTTTCTGGGGGGCAAATGACTCAGGGGCTGGTGAGCTATGATCGACCGCAAATAAGCCCAAGACCCAATAAGCTACTGGTAGCCGGTTATCTGCCCACCACTGATCTGGACATCTGGCAGCCGCTCATTGATTTATTCAACCGCACTGCGCAAAAACAGGTCGAGAACAAACCTCGTCTGTGGCAACCGGTGTTTGATCTCCAGTTTGACCAGCTCGAGCTTGCAACTTTTACCCTGCAGGATATTAACTCTGAAATTAGTTTTAATGAGGATGCCACCCGCATTCAATTTACCAGTCAGTTGGCAGATGGTCTGCTCAGCTTGCCAGCCGACAGTCAGTCAGTACCCAGAGTAGATCTCAGTCGGCTGTCATTGCCCAGTGCTCTTCTGGAGGAGAAAATTGGTCAGCAGATGTTGGACCCGAGAACCTTTGTGGCAGCAGATGTTTCCATCGCACAGCTGTCGGTGGGCGATGTGCAATGGGGCTCTCTGGGCTTTGAGTTGCGCCCGGAGGTTTCTGGCGCCGCGATCAACAATATCAACGGCAATCTGTTCGGTATTCAACCCGGTTTGTTTGCCGATCAGCCTGCCACAGAATTTTTCTGGAGTTTTGATGGCAGCAACCATGGTAGCCGACTGGTGGGCCCCATAGGCATTGGTAATATTGGTGATATATTTACCGCCTTTGACATAGCCAAGGTAGTCGACAGTACTTCAGGCAAGATGAAGGTCGACTTAGCCTGGGATGATAAGCCCTGGAATATTTCCCGAGAAAATATCAGCGGCGATTTTCAGCTTAGCTTAAAGGATGGCAGTTTTTACAAATCTCCCGGCGGTGCCGATGCGGCACTAAAGCTGATTAGCCTGTTTAACTTTGCCAACTGGCTGCGCCGCCTGCAGCTGGACTTCTCTGACGTGGTGGGACAGAACCTGGCCTATAATAATTTGACAGGAAATATTAGCTTTGATGATGGTATAGCCAAATTGGCCGACCCCTTAAAAATGAAAATGCCCTCTGGGCGCATGAGCATGGCAGGTGACTTTGATCTGATCGGAGAAACAGTGGATGCCCAGCTGGTGGCAACACTTCCAGTGGCTACCAATCTGCCCTGGGTTGTGGCGCTCATGGGTGGTCTGCCTGCCGCTGCTGGTGTCTATGTGACCAGCAAGCTGGTGGAGAAGCAGGTAGACAGGCTGTCTAGCATTAGCTACAAGGTATCAGGTCCCTGGGATGATGTTGAAGTGGCTGTAGACAGAATTTTTGCCGCCGAACTCAAAAATACTCAGTCTGAAGAATCTGCAGATAAAACTTCAGCAGAGACTGGGGATCAACAGGCTAAATGAAAATTTTTGCCGCAGTTTTACAGTTAAAACCTCAGGGCTCAGTGGCTGACAATTTGCGGCATGCAGACAGTTTGCTGTGCGAGGCGGCTGAAGCTGGTGCGCAGCTGGCCGTGCTACCTGAAAATTTTGCCTACTATGGGCAATCTGACCTTCTCGCTGCGGGTCGTGCAGAGTCTGATGATAAGGGCCCGGTACGGCAGTTTCTGGCCCAGCAGGCAAAAAAGCATGGCCTTTGGTTGGTGGGAGGGACCATACCGGTTGCTGAGGCCAAGCCGCGACCATTTGCCCGCTGCTATGCTGTTAATCCCCAGGCAGAGGCTGTAGGCCACTACGATAAAATTCATCTGTTTGATGCAGATTTGGCCTCTGAACCAGGTAAGGGCGCCTATCGAGAGTCAGATAATTTCAGTGCCGGCGATCAGATTAAGACAGTGCGCACGGAGCTGGGGATTCTGGGCTTGACCGTCTGTTACGATCTTAGATTTGCCGAGCTGTTCCAGCGATTGGCGAACTCAGGTGCTGAAATTATCACTGTGCCATCAGCTTTCACAGCGATTACAGGCGAGGCCCATTGGCAGGTGCTATTGCGCGCCCGAGCTATTGAGAATCAACTGTTTGTCTTGGGGGCCAATATGGTGGATCGATGCCATCACAGCCGTGGCCTCTGGGGTGGTAGCGCGATTATAGATCCCTGGGGAAATGTATTGGCCTCCCTGGATGATCAGCCAGGCGTTGCCATAGCCGAGATCGACCTGGGTCTGATCGCCGAGCACAGAAGCAAAATACCCCTGGCCCAGCACCGCAAGCTAATCTAGAAACCGATGTGAATTATTCTGCCATCTCCCTGAGATAGGCAAATAGTTTACGCGCAGCTGCTGGCGGCTTCTTGGCTTCTATCTCTCTGTTGGCTTGACGTTGCAGATTGCGCAGCTGCTGTCGATCACTCTCTGAGTGAAGCTCAATAAAATCCTCGATTGCTCTGTGGCCCTCACTGATAATTCTATCGCGCCACTGTTCTAATTGAGCGAAATGCTGCCTGTAGGTTTGAGACTGATGGTCCATACGATCCAGAGTCTCCTGAATTGCACTGATATCCAGAGTGCGCATCAGCTTGCCAATATATTGCAGATGGCGACGCTTGGCCTCACGACTTTTTAGGCGGCGGGCCTCGTGGATAGCCTCCTCAAGGGGCTCGGGCAGGCTAAACTTTTCCAGTTGGCCGCTGGGCATATCGACCAGTTTTTTGCCCATATCCTGCAGCGCCTGACTGTCTCGCTTAAGCTGAGACTTGCTGGGCCCGTCATACTCCTGATGCTCTGAATCACTAGCTAATTCTGACTGGTCTGGCAGTTCCCTCATGATAAAAATACCGCCGCCAGGCCCAGGAACGACACAAAGCCGACTATATCTGTGACTGTGGTTAAAATCACTGATCCAGCCAGTGCCGGGTCTATTTTAATAGACCGCAGCAACACTGGCAGCAATGTACCAGTGAGGGCCGCAGCCATGAGGTTAATGGCCATGGCCAAACCAATAATTAATGCCATGGTGCTATCTCCAAACCACAGGGATACTACCGAGCCTACCACCAGGGCATAGAGCAGCCCATTGACTGCGCCCACGGTAAATTCCTTGCTTAGCAACCAAGACAGGTTACCGCGCTCTATCTGGCCTAGGGCCATGCCGCGAATCATCACGGTTAAGGTTTGGCTGCCGGCTACACCACCCATACTGGCTACAATTGGCATAAGAATTGCCAGTGCTACCACCTTATCTAAAGTGTCCTCAAACATACTGATGGCGGTGGAGGCCAGAATAGCGGTGAGCAGATTTACCCCTAGCCACAGAGCTCGGCGCGGTGCAGTACGCACAATAGGTGAGAAGGTGTCCTCTGTATCACTCAAACCAGCCATGGCCAATAATGAGTGATCGGCATCTTCCACAATAACATCTACAACATCATCGATTGTAATGCGACCAAGCAGATGATTTTGATCATCCACCACTGGCGCAGAAACCAGGTCATAGCGCTGGAATAGCTGAGCCACATCTGAGTCGGTCAGATTGACATGTATTGCCTGAACCTCGGTGTTCATAACCTCCCGTACTGTAGTCGTCGGACTGGAGGTCAATAATTTTCCCAGTGGCAAATTACCGAGAAAGGCATCTTTGCGGCTGACCACAAACAGGTTATCGGTAATATCTGGTATCTCCTCAAAGCGACGCAAATAACGCAGCACAACATCAACTGAAATATCCGGACGTACCGTGATTACCTCGGTGTCCATCAGTCCACCAGCGGTATCTTCCTTGTAAGTGAGTACTGACTCAACCCGATGCCGGTCTTGCACGGACATGGCTTGCAGCACCTCGGGAATGACTCTGTCGGGTAACTGCTGAAGAATATCGACTATATCGTCTACATCCAGGCCCTCAGTCAGGGAGGCCACTTCAGCTCCGTCCATCTCATTGAGAAATTCCATTTGGATTTCGTCAGACAGTTCTTGAATGACCTCACCAGAGATTTCCGGATCGACCAGCTCCCAGAGAATACGTCGAAATTTGGGTGGCGCTGTCTCCAGCTGATGGGCAACATCAGGGGGGGCTAAATTGCTGAGGATATGACGAACCTGATTCAGTGTGGCTGAATCAATAGTGGTGCCTAGTTTGGTCAGCAAGTTATTTTCTGCGATATTGCTCATATCTGTTCCCTAAGAAAACCCCATGGCTAGGATTTTCGGGCTGCTCGGACCGCCATTCTAACCAGCATTGGCGTTCACTGATAGGGTTTGCTGAAATCAGCAATCTCTATGAAGGTTATTCGCCCTCGCCAAAATAATCATTTAGCAGCGCGGTAATTTCATCACAGGCAGCCTGCTCATCCGGGCCATCGAACTCAAAGATAAGTTCTGTACCCTGACTGGCCGCTAACAACATCAGAGACATAATGCTTTTTGCATCTACCAGGGGTTCTTCCTTGCCGGTGCGCACTGCACATTGATGATGGGCTGCAGCACTGGCCAGCTTAGTGGCAGCCCGTGCATGCAGACCCAGTTTATTGATAATAGGCAGTTGGCAGCGAATCATTTGGTAAGCTCTTTATGCACAACCTGAACAAAGGGTTGCTCATTGGAGAAGTGTTCGCACAGACGATTGGCCAGATAGACCGATCGGTGCTGCCCACCGGTGCATCCAATGGCCACAGTAAGATAGCTGCGGTTATTGGATTGGAACTTAGGAATCCATCGGGTCAGAAAGCCAATAATATCGGCGAGCATGGAGGCCACATCGACCTGACCTTCCAGAAACTGAATAACCTCTGGGTCCTTGCCAGTCAGCAAGCGCAATTCCCGCTTCCAATGCGGGTTGGGAAGACAGCGCACATCGAAAATAAAATCGGCATCCTCTGGGGTACCGCGCTTAAACCCAAAGCTCTGAAACAGAATGGACATATGTTGCGCGCTGTGGGGTACAACGGTGTTCTTGACCAGATCTCTCAGCTGGTGCAGAGACAGTCCGGAGGTATCTATGGTGCGATCGGCGATATCGGATATGGGGGCCAGCATATCCTTCTCCAGATTAATCGCCTCTTTGAGACTGATATGGTCAGAGCTCAGTGGATGCTTGCGCCTGGTTTCACTGTATCGGCGCAGCAGATCGGCACTGTGGGCATATAAAAAGACCACGCTGACATCAACGCCACTGTTGGAAATCCGCCGCAGTATCTCTGGGATTTTATTTAGATCGCCGACCAGGTTGCGAGCATCTATGCCCACTGCAAGATTTAAATCTGCACTGTTATTACTCTCGGATTTAAGCTGCTCAATAAGCTCTGGCAGGAGACCTGCGGGCAAATTATCGATACAGGTAAAGCCTACATCCTCGAGAATATTGAGGGCCGAGCTCTTGCCGGATCCCGATCTACCACTGATAACAACCAGGCGCATGGCTAGTTACTCCGCTCTAGCTGTATAGCGGTGGTGAACAGTTCTTCGCTGCTAGTGCACTGGCGCAAAGATTGTCTTGATGATTCAGTCTGCATGAGCTTGGCTATCCTCGCCAGTGTCGCCAGATGTTCGTCATTCTTTTCCTCCGGCACCACTAGGGCAAAAATAAGATCTACCGGCTGGTCGTCCAGGGCGTCAAACTCCACAGGTTTTTGCAGTTTTATCAGGCAAGCGTGGATCCGCTTAAACCCTGAGACGCGGCAATGAGGTATGGCTACACCTTCGCCAATACCTGTGCTGCCCAGCCGCTCGCGAGCGACCAAATTATGAAATAACCTGTCGCTCTGCTCCGAGTCTCCACCGAGCTGCTCGGTCATAAACACTGACAGGTTTTCCAAAACACGTTTTTTGCTACCACCAGCCAGATCACATTTGGTCATTGTTGGGGTCAGGACATCGGTGATTTTCATTGCTGGAACTAATGGCCCCTATGCTTCTCTTTGTGCTTGATAAGTTGACGGTCCAGCTTATCTGTCAGCGCATCAATTGCGGCATATAGATCTTCATGCTCTGCGTTGGCAAATAGATCACCGCCGGTAACATGCACAGTAGCCTCAGCTTTTTGAGCTAACTTATCGACGGTTAAAATAACAGATGTGCTGGTGATTTGTTCGGAGTGTCTTTCCAGTTTGGAAAGTTTGGTGGTGACATAGTCGCGGATGGGATCGGTAATATCTAAATGATGTCCACTGATTGTCATTTGCATGCAGTTCTCCTTTTACTTTGCATTGTCGAATCTTTTTCTCTGGCTCGAGGAGGGGATACCCATACTCTCGCGATATTTAGCCACAGTTCGGCGAGCTACCTGTATTCCCTGTTCCTCCAAAAGAGAGGTCAGTCTGTTGTCGCTCAATGGCTTGGCTGGTTGTTCAGCACTAATCATTGTTTTTAGAATAGCGCAAACTGCTGTAGAAGAACACTCTCCGCCGCCAGATGTGCCAACATGGCTGGAAAAAAAGTACTTGAGCTCAAAAATCCCCTGAGGTGTGGCCATGTATTTGGTGGTGGTCACGCGGGAAATTGTAGATTCGTGAAGATCCAATTTAGTGGCGATATCGGAGAGCACCATGGGTTTCATGGCCACAGGGCCATGATCCAAAAAGCCTTGCTGCAAGTCGATAATAGTCATAGAAACGCGCATCAGTGTTTCGTTGCGGCTCTCCAAGCTGCGTAGAAACCAGCGCGCCTCAGCAAGGTTGTTTTTCAAGAACTGATTTTCGTCGCTGTTATCTGAGCGCTTAATCATATTGCTGTAAGTATCGTTGATGCGCAGTCTTGGCATATTGCTGTCATTGAGCTGCACACGCCAGCGGCCGGCAACTTTTTCTACGTAGACATCTGGAACAATATACTCTGCATCATTGGCTGCCAATGCTTCTCCGGGTCGCGGATTAAGGCTGCGAATCAGTAGCAGAGCCTGCTGGGTATCCTCATCAGTGTAACCGGCCTTTTTGCTCAGACGGCTCAGTTCCACCGAGGCTATATCGTCGAGAAACTCGGAGGTAAGACGCTTTGCCTGCTCTAAATGCTGGGTCTCTGGGCTTAGCTGATTAAGCTGAATCAACAGGCTCTCGCGGATATCTCGGGCAAACACTCCTGGAGGGTCAAACTGTTGCAGCCGCTTGAGCACGGCAAGCAGTTCATCCTCTTCCAGAGCGTCCTCGGGATCCTCATAATCTATATGATCGGTAATATCCTCAAGATTACTGTTGATAAAACCATTGTCATTAATAGCATCTATGTAGGCTTCGGCGATTTCGCGGTCACGATCTGAGAAGGGGGTCAGGTTGAGCTGCCAGTGCAGATGGTCTTGCAGCGACTCGGTTACCTGATAGACCTGCTCCAGATTGACTTCTCCACCGCCGCTGCTGGTAGGTGCAGGGGTGCTGTAAACCTCATCCCAGTTAGCATCCACCGGTAAGTCCTGAGGTGTATTATTGTCCCAGTCACTTGATGCTTCGGATTCGGTAACTGTTAACTCGCTGGCATCTGCTGCGGAGCTGTGAAGGCTGGGGTCGTCGGTATCAAAATTGACATCCTGATCCTCGGTGCTGGGTTTTTCTGCAGCCTGTTGATCGTCATTTTGTTCTTCGGAGTTGGCCTGGCCTTGATCTTCATCCATTTCCAACAGCGGATTATTGTACAGTTGCTCTATTACCTCTTGCCGCAGCTCGAGCGTGGACAGCTGTAACAGTTTGATGGCCTGCTGTAACTGCGGCGTCATCGTGAGCTGTTGGCTGATCTTAAGCTGTAAGCCTGGGCGCATAGATTGGTTTCATTCTAAGAGACGAGATGCAATTTTAGTGCCGATTTATACCGGCTGGCAATCATCCATTTCTGAATTAGCCCGTTATCAGAGGGTAAAATGCTCTCCGAGGTAAGTTTTCCGCACTTTTGCATCATTTAAGATATGTTCTGTGGTGCCTTCGGCGATCACATGGCCCTCGCCTATAATGTAAGCATGTTCACAGATATCTAGAGTTTCCCTGACATTGTGATCTGTGATCAGCACACCAATACCACTGTCGCGCAGATGGCGAATAATATTTTTAATATCGTTAACTGAGATGGGATCCACCCCGGCGAAGGGTTCGTCCAGCAAAATAAACTGTGGATCCGCAGCCAGAGCTCGGGCAATTTCTACCCGTCTTCGCTCACCACCAGACAGACTCATGCCAGTATTTTTCGCCAGATGAGAAATATGAAACTCATGGAGTAGATCTTCAAGACGCTGACGCCGCTGCTGCCGGCTGAGCTCAGAGCGAGTCTCCAAAATGGCGAGAATATTGTCTTCGACACTGAGTTTTCTGAAAATCGAAGGCTCCTGAGGCAGATAGCCCAGGCCGCGGCGCGCTCGGCCATGCATGGGCAGGGCAGTGATATCTTGCGCGTCGACAGTTACTACACCGCCATCCTGGGAAACCAGACCAATAATCATGTAGAAACAGGTAGTTTTACCGGCTCCATTGGGGCCCAGCAGGCCCACTATCTCTCCCTGTTTAACTGATAGGGAGACATCTTTGACCACTGGTCTTTTGCCGTAGGATTTGGCCAGGTTGCGCGCTTCTAAAACTGCCATCAGGGATTGCTCTCCGGCTGACTGTCGCTGGTTGAATTTTCCTGTGTAGAGGGAGGTATCACCAGCTGAATACGCTTTTGGCTGGCGCGATCTCCGCCTTTAGCCTTCCAGGTTTCATTTTTTAAATCATAGGTAATGCGCTCACCTTTGATCAGGGTGCCATTGCGCGATAGGGAGGCATTGGTTTTCAGATTGATCATATCGTCGGCGAGTTTGTATTCAATGATCTCGCCTCGAGCTATAACCATGCCACCCTCAACCTGTGGCTGCTGCTGATAACTGGCTGGGGTACCCAGTGACACTATGCGGCTGACCTTGTTGTCTTTGTAGTGGATGGTCACTCTGTCGGCATCGATTAATACGGAGCCCTGACGGATTACCACATTGCCGCGGTACTCAGTTAAGCCAGTTTGCTCGTTGCGCTCGGCGGAGTCCGATTCAATAGTAATAGGTTGTTGGGGGTCGTCTGGCAGCGCCTGTGCTGTTATGGAGCACAGCAGCAAAAAACCTGTGGTTAAAACATTAAAGCGGTTCATGAACAGCCCGGACCCTGGATTTGATGGTAAATACTTCGTTGGCAAGATTGGCCTCTAGCCCTGTGCCCGAGAGTGTAACCTGCGGGGTGCGCAGTTTAAAGCGACCAGCTGTAGAGGCCATATGTGTGGCCGGCTGGTAGTTGATATTCGCCGTGGTCAATTCAGTGGTTCCCTCTGGCTCATCTATCACCGCGATTACATTGCCGGCCAATATTATTGTCTTACCATTGTCGGTCAGTATTCCAGTTTTGGCATTAATATTGATAAGTGCTTCGTTTTGCGACTCTTGTTGCGCCGGTCGGGCCAGTAGCTGTGGATCGCTTAGTTGTAGTCTGGAATTATCATTAAAAAAATCCATCTTTGGTGAGGAAAGCACATACTGCTCTGCGCCGTCTGAGCCGAAACGTCGGCTGACCACAGAGGTCATATAGCTGTCTGCGCTGGGGTTCTCCTCTATTTGGCCCACCTGGTTGCGCATAAAGGACTCCGGCGGGCTATCCCAGACCAACAGAAACCCGCTAATCAGCAGCAGCAAGCCAAAAACAAGGGAGAACTGTTTGATCATTGAAAGCTCGCCAGTATGGGCTCCAGTTTGCCCTGAGCTTCAAGAATCATCTCGGCAGCTTCGCGCACAGCGCCCTGGCCACCCTGTTTGGATGTCTGCCAATGGGCCTGTTGCGCCAGAGTACTAGAGCCATTTGCCGGAGTAATGCCCAGGCCGACTCGACGGATAACGGCCAGATCGGGAAGGTCATCGCCCATAAAGGCAATCTCGTCCATCTGCACATCCAGAGTTTGCAGCAACTCATTGAGAGCGGTTAATTTATCTTCCCGGCCCTGAACCACCGGATTAATTGACAGCTCATCTGCCCGGCGCTGCAGCAGGGCTGAAACTCGACCGGTAATAATACCAACCTGAATATCGCCTCTGTGAAGCAGTTTGATGCCGAGACCATCCTGAATATTAAAGGCTTTCATCTCTTCACCGCTATTGCCGTAATACAGGCGGCCATCGGTCAGTACACCATCCACATCCAGCAGCAGCAGCTTTATTTTTTTGGCAGCGGCAATCACCGCATCAGGGGTACTCATTACACCACTCCCGCACGCAAAATATCGTGCATATGCAGCACACCCACTGGATGGTGCTGATCATCTTCAACAATGAGTGCCGTAATGCTGGAGGCTTCCATTAATGTCAGTGCCTCGGCGGCAAGAATATCGCGGCTAATCGTCTTTGGATTGGCTGACATCACCATTTGCATGCTAGCGCTGCTAATATCTAGCTTTTGATCGATTACGCGACGCAAATCTCCATCGGTAAATACGCCCAGCAAAGTATCATCAGCATCGACTACAGTGGTCATGCCGAATCCTTTTTCGGTCATTTCCAGCAGGGCATCTTGCAGTGGCTGCTCGGCTCTAACTCTGGGCACTTCGCCGTCGCTGTGCATGATATCGCTGACGCGCAGCAGTAGTTTGCGCCCCAGTGCGCCGCCAGGATGAGAAAACGCAAAGTCTTCGGCGCTAAAGCCACGTGATTCGAGCAGCGCAATCGCCAGCGCATCGCCCATTACCAGCGTCACTGTGGTGCTGGTGGTCGGCGCCAGATTTAGTGGGCAGGCCTCGGTGGTAACACTGACATTGAGATTGGCGCAGGCCGACTGAGACAGCACTGACTCCGGGTCTCCGGTCATGCTGATAAGAGGAATGCCCAGGCGTTTAATTAGTGGCAATATGGTGATCACCTCGGCTGTGGTGCCGGAATTGGAGATAGCTATAACCACATCATTTTTGGTGATCATACCCAGATCGCCATGACTGGCCTCGCCGGGGTGAACAAAAAATGCGGGAGTTCCAGTGCTAGCAAGGGTGGCGGCAATCTTATTGCCTATGTGGCCGGACTTGCCCATGCCGGTAACCACAACCCGGCCCTCGCAGGCGAGGATGGTTGTGCACGCGGTCTCGAAATCGCTGTCGATAAAGGGAGCCAGCTGACTAACCGCAGCAGCTTCCATCTCTACGGTACGCAGCCCTGATTTAATAAAGTCTTGTGTTGCCATAATCTTTTAGTTACCGGTGATAGGCTAAAAAATAATGCCCCATTATAGGGCAAAACCCAAGCCTGGTGTGGGCCCTTAGCCTGCAGCTATAGCGGGCCACAGCAATACATAATAAAAACCATAGCCCGCCAGCATCAATAGCCCCATGGTTCTGGACAGGCGCGCTCTGTGGGGGTTGTTTCTGAGAGCCAATGCTACCAATGCGATCATCAGCACAGTCATAACAGACATTGCGGCAAAGTCTCTGGAGAATACCTCGGCATTTAATGCCATGGGGGAAATGGCGCCAGCAGCGCTCATCACCAGCATCAGATTAAACAGATTCGAGCCAAATACATTGCCCAGTGCAATATCATGATGACCGCGCACAGCACTGATGACCGAGGCGGCCAACTCCGGCAGGCTAGTACCTATGGCGACAATAGTCAGTCCAATTACCAGCTCACTAATGCCCATATAGACTGCGATGGACTGAGCTCCCCAGACCGTGACTCTGGCGCTGATTAACAGCACAGACAGGCCAATGGCAAACCACAGGCCAGCGGCAGCCAATGATAACTGTGGAATATCTTCGGCCTCTTCGAGCGCTTCTGGGCTGGGATTGTTCTTTTTATATTTTACAACCAGTATTAGCAGTGGGATAACTAACAGAGCCAGCGAAATACTTTCACCGCGTCCCAAAAAGCCGTTGTAAAGGCATAATCCAGCGAGCGCCGTGATCAGTAAAAGAACCGGGCTCTCTTCCTTCAAAAGGTGTTTTTGTACCGGCAGAGGCGCAACCAGGGCAGTGATACCCAGCACCAGACCTATATTGGCCAGATTTGACCCCAGTGCATTGCCCACAGCCATCTCTCCTGCATTGCTGAGGGCGGCGTTAATAGAGACTATGATTTCAGGGGCCGAGGTGCCTACAGAGACCAGGGTCAGGCCAATGACCATGGGCGAGACTCCAAAGTTGCGAGCCGCGCCCGCGCTGCCAGCGACAAACCTGTCTGCGCCCCAAAGAAGCCCTAAAATACCCGCAATCAGGGCAAGGATGGGCAGATAAATTGCGGACATAGAGTCTCCGTTGGCAGCCTGAGTTGGTTTATTCAATAAAGCGGGAATGGTATAGTGCGCAGCCGCCGTTGTCAGCACCGATGCACTAGATTCTTAAACTGCTGTCAAAAACAAAGATTTAATCAGGAACTGGCAATATGAAAAGTTTAAAAATGAGTCTGGCTTTGTTAGTGATGGGGTTGATATCCGGTCTGGCGCCAGTGGTTCTTGCCGATAGTGACGCGGGCGATCCCTACAGTCAGATTGAGCAGGTGACTGCTGATCTGCTAACTGTGATCAATAGCTATAGCGAGGAATATCCGGCAAATGAGCAGTCTTATTTTGCGGCTCTGTCGCAGCTATTGCAGGAGCATGTGGATTTTACCTATATTGCCAGGCAGGTGATGGGGCCCTATAAGACTCAGGCGACGCCACAGCAGCGTCAGTTATTTGCAACCAAGTTTCGCGAAGGATTAATAGAAACCTATGGTCGGGGTCTGATTGACTACGGCGATGAAGAAATTGTTCTGGTCAATAGATCTGATTTAAAAGCTGGTCAGCGCAAGGTGTCGGTTAAACAGGAAATTCGCAGTGGTGGAGGTGTCTTCCCTATGGAATACTCTATGGCGCTGAGCAAGAGAACCGGTAAATGGAAGGCCATTAATGTGGTTATCAATGGCATTAATATGCGCAATATTTTCCGCAGTCAGTTTGTTAATGCGGCACAGAAGTCTGGCGGCGATATAGATAGTGTGATCGCTGGATGGTCAACGGAATCCTGATTCGCAACCGGGTCAACAAAGAGTTATTTAAATGAATCCTGAAGATGTAAAAACACTGCTGGAAGCTGCGCTGACTGATTGTCAGATTCAAGTGGAGAGCGAAGGTAGTCACTTTAACATTGTTGCCGTCGGCGACATATTTGAGGGCAAGCGCGCTGTGCAGCGCCAGCAGATAGTTTATGCGGCTCTGAACGAGCAGATCTCCTCTGGCGCGATTCACGCCGTCAATATGAAGATATTCACTCACCAGGAGTGGCAACAGCGCGGCTGAGCCAGTCTCCAGGGATTGGGGTTGCTGGCTCGACCCTGTTCACAATGGTATTTCTAAGGTTGGGGTTATCCAATGGATAAACTGATTATTCAAGGGGGCAAAGTGCTCCGCGGAGAGATTTGGATTTCTGGATCCAAAAATGCGGCCCTGCCCATACTGTCGGCTTCTCTGCTGTCTGAGGGTTTGGTCACCATTGGCAATCTGCCCCATTTGCAGGATGTAACAACTACTATTGAGCTGCTGGGGGCTCTGGGCGTTACCGTGAGCATTGATGAAAAAATGCGCCTGGAAGTAGATACATCCAGCTTAAACAGCCTGACCGCACCCTATGATCTAGTGAAGACCATGCGCGCCTCAATTCTGGTTTTAGGGCCTTTGCTGGCTCGCTACGGGGAAGCCAATGTGTCATTCCCTGGCGGTTGTGCCATTGGCAGTCGCCCAGTAGACCTGCATTTACGCGGGTTGGAGGCCATGGGCGCGACCATTGAAATTGATGAGGGCTATATCCGTGCGCGCAGCGATGGCCGACTTACTGGCGCCCATATTCTTATGGATATAGTGTCTGTGGGGGCGACCGAGAATTTAATGATGGCCGCAGCCTTGGCCGAGGGCACCACGATAATTGAAAATGCCGCCAGAGAGCCAGAGATAGTGGATCTGGCCAACTGCATGAACGCCTGGGGAGCAGATGTACAGGGCGCAGGTTCCAACAGCCTGACTATCAAAGGTGTTGAAAAATTGACTGGCGGTTCCTTCGAAGTTATGCCCGACCGTATTGAAACCGGTACTTATCTGGCGGCTGCCGCAGCCACTGGTGGAAAGGTTAGGGTCCGGCAAACTGATCCCTCAACCCTTGAAGCAGTGCTGCTCAAGCTCGAAGAGACTGGTGCGATAATTACTCAGGGTGAAGACTGGATCGAGCTGGATATGCAGGGTAAAAGGCCTCGGGCTGTCAATATTAAGACCGCACCCTATCCTGCATTTCCAACAGATATGCAGGCCCAGCTCACTGCGGTCAATGCTGTGGCTGAGGGAACAGGCATGATTACCGAAACTATTTTTGAAAATCGGTTAATGCAGGTTCAGGAACTCAATCGTATGGGGGCCAATATCAGTGTTGAGGGCAACACTGCCGTGGTTACCGGGGTTGAGAGGCTAAAAGGCGCCCCAGTGATGGCCTCAGATCTGCGAGCATCAGCGGCGCTGGTGATTGCTGGTATGGTGGCGGAGGGTGAAACTGTCGTCGATCGCATCTATCATATTGATCGAGGCTACGAATGTATTGACGAGAAATTGCAACAGCTGGGCTGCAAAATTAAACGCGTCCCAGGCTAAATTGAAAGAGATCATCAGACTGTTATGACCCAAATTACTCTGGCCCTTACCAAGGGTCGCATACTTAAAGAAACCCTACCGCTGCTGGCTGCTGCGGGCATCGAGCCTGCCGAGGATATTTTCACCAGCCGCAAGCTGGTATTTGCGACCAATCACGAGGGTTTGCGCCTGCTAATTCTTCGCGGTTCAGATGTGCCTACTTATGTACAGTTTGGCGCTGCTGATTTGGGCGTGGCGGGTAAGGATGGTCTGTTGGAGCATCAGGGCGATGGTTACTACGAGCCACTGGACCTGGGTATTGCTCGCTGCAAGCTAATGACTGCAGTCCCTGTGGGCGCCAAGCCTCAGCAGGGCCGCCTGCGCGTGGCGACCAAATTCATCAATGTAGCCCGGCAGTTTTATGCTGAGCAGGGTCGCCAGGCCGATCTGATTAAGCTCTACGGCGCTATGGAACTTGCCCCCATATTGGATCTGGCCCATGAGATTGTCGATATTGTGGACACCGGCAATACCCTCAAAGCCAATGGGCTGGAAGCCAGAGAGGAGATTGCTGATATTAGCTCGCGTCTCATTGTTAACAAAGCTGCTATGAAAACCAAATATGCAGAGATTCAAAGCATAGTGAATGCTATTGAATGTGCCGTTGCGGATAGAGAGGCCGTGGCTGATCAAGAGGCAAAGGCATGACCGACCTCAGTATTCAACGATTAGATGCCAGTGAAGCAGGTTTTTTGCCCGCGCTGGATCAGCTGATCGCCTGGGATATGGTATCCGACAGTGCCGTTGAGACCACAGTTACGGAGATTTTGCAGCAGGTGCGCAGTCGGGGTGACGCAGCCTTGATCGAGTACAGCAATCGCTTTGACCGTCGCAACTGCAGCAGCATTGATGAGTTTTGTCTGCAGGCAGACCAGCTGCAGCAGGCTCTTGAATCCATCGATGCTGAAACTCGTTCGGCGCTGGAAACTGCCGCAGAGCGTATTCGCGACTACCACAGTCATCAGGTGCAGCAATCCTGGCAGTACCAGGAAGCGGACGGCACAGTGCTGGGACAGCAGGTGACTCCGCTTGAGCGAGTGGGTATCTACGTGCCTGGAGGCAAAGCCAGTTATCCCTCATCAGTGTTGATGAACTGCATTCCCGCGCGGGTCGCCGGTGTAGAAGAGGTTATTATGATGGTGCCGGCACCGAACGATGAGCTCAGCCCCATTGTTTTGGCCGCGGCCGCAATTGCAGGTGTGGACAGGGTATTTACCATCGGGGGTGCCCAGGCTATTGCGGCGTTGGCCTTTGGAACCCAGACAGTGCCCAGAGTAGATAAGATTGTTGGCCCAGGCAATATCTATGTGGCCACAGCAAAGCGCATGGTCTTTGGTAGGGTGGGTCTGGATATGGTGGCAGGACCCAGCGAAATTCTGGTTGTCTGCGATGGTGAGACTGATCCCGACTGGATTGCTATGGATTTATTTTCCCAGGCGGAGCACGACGAAAATGCTCAATCGATTCTTATTGCCTGGGATGCCGATTATCTGGATGCGGTTTATCAGAGTATTGAGAAACTGCTGCCGCAAATGGAGCGCAGAGATATTATTGCCGAGTCTCTCGCTAATCGTGGGGCGCTGATTAAAGTGGCCGACGAGAATCAGGCTGTTACTGTCTGTAATCATATTGCGCCAGAACATCTGGAGTTATCTGTGGCAGACCCCCAAGCCTGGCTACCTAAAATTCGTCATGCGGGCGCCATCTTTATGGGTCGACACAGCGCAGAGGCGCTGGGTGACTACTGCGCTGGCCCCAACCATGTGCTGCCTACTTCCGCGACCTCGAGATTTTCATCGCCTCTGGGTGTCTATGATTTCCAAAAGCGCAGCTCACTAATTTTCTGTTCCGAGCAGGGCGCCTCTGACCTTGGCAGGGTAGCCTCTGTGCTGGGTCGCGGTGAGTCACTGACGGCTCATGCGCGGTCGGCGGAATATCGCATTAAAGATTAGTTACTCAAAGATTGGCTCTCAGGAGCAAGGTTAATTATGAGCAGGTACTGGAGTGATTTTGTAAAACAGCTGCAACCCTACACACCGGGTGAGCAGCCAAAAATCAGCAATCTCACCAAACTCAATACCAATGAAAACCCTTACGGCCCCTCATCAGAGGCGCTGGCGGCCATGCAGCGCCTGCTAAACGAGGATCTGCGGTTATACCCGCCGCCCAATGCAGATGATCTCAAAGACTCTATTGCCAACTACTATGGGCTCGAGGCCGGGCAGGTTTTTGTCGGCAATGGTTCCGACGAAGTTTTAGCTCATGTATTTAACGGGTTACTTAAGCAGGACGCGCCATTGTTATTTCCCGATATCAGCTACAGCTTTTATCCGGTGTTTTGTCAGCTTTATGATATTCAGTTCAGTAAAATTCCCCTGGCAGATGATTTCTCCATAGATATCAGCGATTATCAGCGCCCCAACGGCGGAATTATCTTCCCCAATCCCAATGCGCCCACAGGCAGGCTGCTGGATTTGCAGGTGATCGAGCAGCTATTGCAGGCTAATTCTGACTCAGTGGTGGTTGTGGATGAGGCCTATATTGATTTTGGTGGGGTCAGTGCAGTGCCACTTATCGCCCAATATGACAACCTATTGGTTGTACATACAATGTCCAAGTCGCGCTCTCTGGCCGGTATGCGAATCGGCTATGCCATGGGCAATGCTGAGCTAATTGAAGGTCTGGAGCGGGTTAAAAACAGTTTTAACTCCTACCCGCTGGGGCATTTGCAAATTGCGGCAGCAGTAGCCTCCTTCAATGATCAGGATTACTTCGAGCAGACCACAGCCAGGGTGATTGCCAGTCGCGAGCAGCTGACCGAGCAGCTTCAGGAGTTGAATTTCGAGGTGTTGCCGTCGAAAGCTAACTTTGTATTTGCTCGCCACCAGCAACAAAATGCTGAGCAGCTGGCCAGTGAACTGCGCAGCCGGGGGATTATCGTACGGCATTTTAAACAGGAGAGAATAGATCAGTTCCTGCGCATCACTCTGGGTTCAGAGCAGCAAAATCAATTGCTGGTGCAGGTTTTGACCGAGATTTTAGGTTGATAACTATACAGCTCTCTGCTGACTCAGTTACTGCTGGATCGCTGGACGTGAGCCGGCGACAGCCGTAGCCTCAAAGGTCCGTCCACTGCGCAGAATGCCCAGCTGAATTGGCTTGCCGGGCATAACCTCGGCAATCTGGCTAATGCTGCTGTGGCGATCAGTCACAGAGGTTCCATTGATTGAAACCACAATATCCCCTGGGCGAATATTGGCGCTGTAGGCCGGCCCGCCATTGACAATAGACTGCACAAGCAGGCCGTTGGCGATACGCAGGTTAAGCTGTTTAGCGATCTGCGGAGTCAGGGGCAGCGCTTCCATGCCCAGCCAGCCGCGAACTACTCGGCCATATTGAATAATATCTTTAAGCACCTTTTCTACAGCATCGGCCGGGATTGCAAAGCTGATACCGGCAGAGCCATTGCGATTGATCTTGGCAGTATTGATGCCCAGCAGATTGCCATAGGCGTCCACCAGTGCGCCCCCGGAACTGCCTGGATTAATATCAGCGTCAGTCTGGATAAAGTTTTCAAAGGTATTTAGCCCCAGACCATTGCGACCGGTGGCGCTAACAATACCCTGAGTCACAGTTTGGCCGACACCATAGGGGTTGCCTATGGCCAGCACCACATCGCCAATTTTCGCCTGGGCCGGTTCCCCGACTGAAATAGGCTGTAGCTGAGTTGCGTCGATTTTGAGTACCGCCAGATCTGTTTCTGGATCTGTGCCCACAACTGCAGCTGGTACTTCCCGGCCATCGTAGAGCAACACCAGAATCTCATCCACATCGTCCACCACATGGAAGTTGGTCACTACAAAGCCATCGCCTTGCATAATTACGCCAGAGCCAAGAGAGGACTGCATTCTCTGCTGTTGAAGATTGTAGAGGCGCCGAAAAAACGGGTCGTTGAGCAATGGATGTGTCGTACCTCGGGCCACCTTGCGAGTATAGATATTCACCACCGAAGGTGCTGCCCGACTGACAGCAGCGGCATAAGACACCGGGCCAGACCAGTTGCCAGACAAAGCATCCTGGCGGGCTTCCTCCACAGTCATTTCACCGCCGGGCTGATTGCGAAACTCAGGAAACACAAGCATCAGCATAAAGGCGGCAAACAGTCCCACCAGTACCGGCTTGCCGATAAAGTTAAATATCCAGTCTGTCGTTTGTTTACGCAGCACAGTGAAATCCCCGTTTAGAACAATGATTATGACACAGGGGTCCCCGCGCCCTCAATTGCGTCAGTTAGGGGCGCAGCAGGTTAGATAATTTTGGATTGGGCTTCTTGGCATTGCGATAGAGCAGGATAATATGGCCAATGGATTGTATCAGCAGGGCATCGAACTGCTGGCATATCTGCTCGGTCAGCGCCTTTTTAGCGTCGCGATCGCCCACCGACAGCTTGACCTTGATTAGCTCGTGATCGGCCAGTGCGCGCTCAATCTCGGCGCCCACATTTTCAGATAGTCCCTTTCCGGCAATGGTGACTACGGGCTTGAGATTATGACCCAGGCGTCGTAAATGTTTCTTATCTGCGTTGATACTTGTCATAATGGTCGGCCGTAGTAAGTAGGCTGCGCATTCTAGCGAAAACAACCCCATGGCGAAATCTAAAAATCGTAGTTGGATAAAACAGCATGTTAATGACCCCTATGTGCTGCAGTCACAGAGGGACGGCTACAGATCTCGGGCCAGCTACAAGCTGTTGGAGATTGTCGAGAAAAACCGTCTGATTCGCCCCGGCATGACGGTGGTAGATCTCGGGTCTACGCCCGGAGGCTGGTCCCAGGTGGCGGCCAGGCTGGTGGGTCATGAGGGCAGGGTGCATGCACTGGATATACTGCCCATGGATCCCATAGCCGGAGTGGATTTTATTCGGGGCGATTTTACTGAGCAGGAGGTTTTTGACGAGCTGTTATCTGCTATCGGAAATCGTCCCGTAGACCTTGTAATTTCGGATATGGCCCCCAATTTAACAGGAGCCAAGGCCGTTGATCAGCCAGCGATGATGTATTTAGCTGAATTGGCAATTGACTTGACGAGTCAGATAATGAAACCCGAAGGCGTTTTTATTGCCAAATTATTTCAGGGCGAGGGGTTTGATCAGTTTGTGCGCCATGTTAGAACTGTGTTTAATACAGTGAGTTTAAAGAAGCCAGATGCCTCCCGAGCCAAGTCTCGAGAAGTTTATCTGGTTGCCAAGGGCCTGAAGGCCAACTAGAGAGGAAAATGTTTTGAACGATTTGGCGAAAAATTTGATTGTGTGGGTGATATTAGCCGCGATATTAATGTCGGTTTTTAATAGCTTCACTCCACAACCGGTCGATAATAGTCTGGATTACTCTGATTTTGTGCTGGAAGTGCAAAATGAGCGGGTCTCCAGCATTTCGATTGACGGGCTGATTATCGAAGGCGAGCGCCGCGATGGCAGCAAGTTTAGGACTGTGCGTCCCAATGTTCAGGACCCAGGTTTGATGGATGACCTGCTCAATCACAATGTCAAAGTGGTAGGTAAAGAGCCAGAAACCCCCAGCTTAATCTCTCAGCTTCTGGTGGCAGCATTCCCAATACTGCTGATACTAGCGATCTTTGTGTTTTTTATGCGCCAGATGCAGGGCGGTGGTGGCGGTAAAGGTGGCCCCATGAGCTTTGGTAAGAGCAAGGCCAAGCTGCTGACCGGCGATCAGATCAATACCACCTTTGCTGATGTGGCCGGTGTCGATGAAGCCAAAGAAGATGTCGGCGAGCTGGTTGAATTTCTCAGTGATCCCAGTAAATTTCAGCGCCTTGGCGGCAGAATCCCCAAGGGCGTGCTGATGGTTGGCCCTCCTGGTACAGGTAAAACCCTGCTCGCTAAGGCTATTGCCGGTGAAGCCAAGGTGCCATTTTTCTCGATCTCAGGCTCTGACTTTGTTGAGATGTTTGTCGGTGTGGGTGCCTCCCGTGTGCGCGATATGTTTGAGCAGGCCAAAAAGCAGGCTCCCTGCATTATCTTTATCGATGAAATCGATGCCGTAGGCCGTCACCGTGGCGGTGGTTATGGTGGTGGTAACGATGAGCGCGAGCAGACGTTAAACCAACTGCTGGTGGAAATGGACGGTTTTGAGGGTAACGAAGGCGTTATCGTGATTGCTGCGACTAACAGACCAGATGTGCTGGACAAGGCGCTGCTGCGCCCGGGTCGATTTGATCGCCAGGTCTATGTAGGTCTTCCGGATATCCGTGGTCGCGAACAGATTCTTAAAGTGCATGCCCGAAAAGTACCATTAGACGAGTCTATTGAGTTGAGTATTCTTGCTCGAGGTACCCCTGGGTTCTCAGGTGCAGATCTCGCCAATCTGGTTAACGAAGCGGCGCTGTTTTCCGCTCGAGCCAACCGTCGTGTTGTGACCATGGAAGAGTTTGAGAAGGCGCGGGATAAAATTATGATGGGCGCCGAGAGACGCTCCATGGTGATGTCGGAGAAAGAAAAGGCCAACAC